>CAYPUR010000029.1:26231-30429 GCA_964413865.1 uncultured Verrucomicrobiota bacterium | reverse complement strand
ACACATCCCCCTCCAACCACCGTTCAAGCATCGCTGCAAATGAAAAGACCGTGCGGTTCATGACACGTTGGAATCGCGCCTCCAAAGCCATTTGCCCACCGCGCCGGCGGCGTGCCCTTAACCAAATAACCGCTGGCCCCCGCCTCGAGCGCGCCCTGGTCACCTTCAACAACCATCAAATGCAGGCTGGGGTGACCCGCGGCAGGGCCGGCGGGCGTGTCCGGATTAAACAGTGCTGCGCACCCATCGTGGCGAAGGCGATGCCCCCCCCCAGGATTCTCAGGAAAAGTGGTGCGGATAGCAGGACTTGAACCTGCACGCCTTGCGGCACTACCACCTCAAAGTAGCGTGTCTGCCAATTCCACCATATCCGCAACCGCCGTTGGGGTAATAAAGCCACACCGCCCGGCCGCTGCAAGTTCTTTTCTGCGCAAATTCTGAGCAAATCCGCTTGCATCGGGGAGGCGTGATCCTATGCTCTGCCCCGCCTGAGCGCCGCCAAAGCGGTGTTCGCATGAGGCTGAGAAAAAAACTGTTAACGAAACAACCTGACTTCAACCTCCGTTGCCACCGCAACGTTTGGTCCGTTAGGCAATGGAGTCTTCGCCGGGTTTTTTGTTCCCGACCAAGTCTCCCCCAGTAGCGTCGCGTTCACACGACAGAATTCGTATGCTCACCATGGAAGAAGCCCTGAGGCAAAGTCCCAAGACCTTTGCCGCAGGCCAAATCGTCAAAGGCACCATCCTCGAACTCCGCCCCAAAGAAGTCCTCGTCGACATCGGTTACAAGAGCGAGGGGGTCATCGCGCTTTCTGAATTCGAAGATCCAAAGGCCGCCCGGATCGGAGAGGAGATTGACGTGCTCATCGAAAGGCTCGAAGACCGTGAGGGCATGGTGGTCCTCTCCCGCGAAAAGGCCGAGTTCAAGAAGAATTGGGAACGCATCCTCTCGATCTGCAACGAAGGCGGCACGATCGAAGGCAAGGTCAAGTCCATCGTCAAAGGCGGCCTGCTGGTCAATATCGGCGTCGAGGCATTCCTCCCCGCCTCGCAGATCGACATCATGCCGCCGCGCAACCTCTCCGGGTTCGTGGGGAACACGTACCGATTCAAGGTGGTCAAGATCAACCAGGAACGGCAGAACATCGTGCTGTCCCGCAGGGAGTTGATCGAGCAGGAGCGCAGCGAGCGCCGCGCCAAACTGCTGGCCGAGATGATGCCGGGGGACATTCGCAAGGGCACCGTCAAGAATCTGACCGACTTCGGCGCCTTCGTCGACCTGAACGGGCTCGACGGCCTGCTCCACATCACCGACATGAGCTGGGGCCGGATCGGGCATCCGAGCGAGATGCTGAAGGTGGGCCAGGAGCTCGATGTGGTCGTGCTGGACATCAACCGCGAGAAGGAGCGCGTCAGCCTCGGCCTCAAACAGAAGATGGCCAACCCCTGGGACACCATCGAGTCCAAGTTCCCCATCGGCGCCAAAGTCAAAGGCAAGGTCGTCAACCTGGTCCCGTACGGCGCGTTTGTCGAACTCGAACCGGGTGTGGAAGGCCTCGTGCACGTCACCGAATTGTCGTGGACCAAGCGGATCGCGAAGGCGAGCGACGTCCTCAAGCAGGATCAGGAAATCGAGGCGGTCGTGCTCGGCATCAACCGCGAGGAGCAGAAGATCTCGCTGGGCGTGCGCCAACTCGAGACCAACCCGTGGGAGCAGGCCCTCGAGAAATACCCCAAGGGCACCCGCGTCAAGGGCAAGATCCGCAACCTGACCAGCTACGGCGCCTTCCTCGAACTCGAAGAAGGCCTCGACGGCATGATCCACGTCTCCGACATCTCGTGGACACGGAAGATCAATCACCCGTCCGAAGTGCTCAAGAAGGGAGAGGAAGTTGAAGCCGTGGTGCTCGAAGTCGACAAGGTCAACCAGCGCATCTCGCTCGGCGTCAAACAACTGTCCGAAGATCCGTGGGAGAACATCGACAAGTACTACCGTGTCGGCGACCTCGTCACCGGCAACGTCACCAAGCTCGCCAGCTTCGGCGCCTTCATCGGCCTCGAACACGACATCGATGGCCTCGTCCATATCTCCCAGGTCAGCGAGGAGCGCATCGACAAGATCAAGAACGTGCTTGCCGTCGGCCAGGAAGTCACCTCCCGCGTCATCAAGATCGACAAGGGCGAACGCCGCATCGGCCTCTCCATCAAGGCCGCCAACTACTCGCCGGAACAACTCAAGGCCGAGCAGGCCCTGCTCGATGCCCTCAAACCGGGCGAGGACCTGGTCGCGCTCCAGCACGCGTTCGACGCCGCCGACGAGGCGCGTCAAGTGGAAGACGGCGCCAAGCCGTAGCCAACACAGCCGGCGCGTCGGCTCTCCCCTTCCGGTGAGATCGGCGCGTCAGGCACTGACACACGGATCCAGGGCGGGCCTTCGCGGCCCGCCCTCTTCGTTTCTGCCGGCGCGAGTCGGCACGGACCGGTCTCGCGCTGCGGGACGGCTACGGAACCACGATTCACGGGCAGCGTTGGCGTTTATCGGCTCAATGCGCCCGGGAACCGTGAGCCAGTTTCAGAGGGCCGAGTTCCACGAGGCCCTGTCTGGCAATGACGCGGCCCTCGATCCCGCCCGCGTCACATCTCTGACAGCGGAACCGATTCGCCTTTCTCGAGTTTCTGCAGGGCTTGTTCGAGCGCCTCTTTGCCGGCAGCCAGACTGCTGTTCCTGATCTCGGCAAGGTGCTGCCGGGCCTGGTCCAGACGCCCCGCCCTCAGACAGACGCGCGCCAAATGCACGGCGACGCCCTCGCGGTCCAGATCGGTGCGGGCCAGGGCCCGGGCCTCGATCCAGGCGCGAAGCGCCTCGTCGGTCAACTTGTCTCCCGCGGCCTTGAGGCCCGCGGGATCTTCAACCTTCCCGGGCTTGAGATAGTAGTAGACCTGCGCCAGGTCGGTCGCGATCGGGAAGTTGTTCGGATCGAACCGACGCGCCTTCTGGTAGAGTTCGAGCGTTCGGCGAAGGACCTGTTGCTCGTCCTCGAGCCGGTAATGGACTCGAGCCTCGTTGCGGTAGAGGAACACGAGCGTGGCCAGGTTGCGGTGGTAAACAGCCTCAGACGGCTTGATTCGAATCGCCTCATCCAAACACTCGAAGGCAAGCCGCGTGGGACCGTGCCGGCTGTAATAGTCCGCCAGGTTGTTCCATGCCGCCGGGTTGTTGGGATCGAGGTCACGGGCCTTCTTCCACTGCACAAGGGCTTCATCATCGAGGCCGATGTCGTTGAGAAAACTGCCGAAGGCAAGCCGCGCCCGGACGTGGTCCGGATTCCGTTGCAGGAAGCGTTCGTAGGCCCGGCGCACCGGTTCGAGCCGCTGCTCGATGCGCGCCTTGAGCGTGACACCGCTCAGGTCAAGGCCCTGCGAATCGTCTGTCTTGGTCTCTTGTACCCAACGGTCCACCTCCGCTTGAGCCGCATCGTCATCCGCAACCATCGCCTGGAATGCCGTCTCAACAGGATCCGCGGCCGCCGTCGCGGACGAGCCCGGCGCCGCCGGGGTTTCAGCGACACTGCCGGCGGCGCTCAGCGGCCCGGCCGCCAGAACCGCCATCGCCAGACCGAACCAGAATCGAATCGCACTCACGCCCGAACTATCCCAGAATCCGGCCTCGCTGGGAACAAAAGGTTGTCAGGGGAACAAAAGGTTTGCCCTCTGCGGCATCCGGGTTTAGGCATAGGCCTTGCATGATCAGACCCGACAGTCAGAGAAGCGAAGCATGCGCGTCGAGTTGAGTTGAACCTGCAATCGAAACCGAGACGAATCGTTATGAGTTCCACAAAAACCTCTGTTTTCTTGAACACCCTTCTCACACCAGCCCTGGCGCTGGCGCTGGGCGTGACCTTTGCAGCCTCAACCGCCCTCGCCATCCCCTACGCCTCCGGCGTGAGGCGGACGGGCGACACGGTCACCTTCATTCTCAACCAGGCCGCGGCCAGCGTCGAGGTGCTGCGCGACGGAGCCAACCCGGTCGCTCCCGGCACCGAGCCTGGGCTGCACAGCTTCAGCATGGCCGGCTTCACCACGTTCCAGATCATTGTCACCGGCAATGAAACCCCCGGTTGGAAGCAATATGTCCCCGACGGCACAAACACCAGTTTCTACGAGCCAACGCGTGCAGGCATAGTGTACCAAACCGGGAT
>CAYPUR010000029.1:17634-26221 GCA_964413865.1 uncultured Verrucomicrobiota bacterium | reverse complement strand
AACAAGAACCCATCGAGCCCCAACTTCGGCAAGGTCTTTATTTCAGAGGCCCAGGGCGGAGCGGTCGCCGTCGGCTACCGCACCACCACGAGCGGCATCTACATGCTCAACGCCGATGGATCCGACGCCGGCTGGGCGGACGGCGGCGTGGACTGGGCGGGCGCGGGCAATTCGGCCCCGTTCAAGAGCACGATCGGTCCGGACGGCCACCTGTACGTGGCCGATCTTTCGAGGGATCTGGCCTTCGAGTTCAATGATGATCTGAGCGTGGCGACGCAACTGATCGACGAGACCAATCGCGGTGTCGGCCAATACGTGCACGGCATCTGCGTGGAAGGCACTCAGGCGGGAGGAGACCGCAGGATCTACCTGGTGAACGGCAACTACAACGATACGGTCGGCAGGGGGCTCATCCGCTACGACCTCGGCGCGGAAGCCATGGCTGTGACGTATGACACGGGAACGCCGATCCTCACCCCCGCGTACTACACCGCCTACTACCCCTTCGATGTCGCCCGCGACAGCAACGGCGATCTCTACGTGAATCAATACCGCGCCACGGCCGCTCAGGCCTACGTGATCACCAAGTTCAACGGCGCAGGCGAGGCGCCGCTGGACGATGACATCATCTGGGAGGCGTCGGATCAATACACCGGTGCCTATGGGATCGACATCAACGAACTGACGGGGCGTGTGGCCTATGGTGACTATTACACCGGCGGGGTCTTTTTCTTCGACATGGCCACGGGCGAATTCGTCGAGACTTTCGACGCCGGGAACCGGGTCCGCGAGCTGGCCTTTGACGCCGCCGGCAATCTTGTCACGGTGGACAACTCCCTCGAATGGGCGCGCTTCTGGTCGCCGGGCGGCTACACGGTGGCCACGACCAGCTTCGACGGCACCAAGAGCGCGTTCGCGGTCTTCAAGCCCGCCAGCGACGTCAGCGTGACCGCCGCCGATACCGACGCCCGGGAAGCCGGACCCAAGACTGTGACGTTCACCGTCACCCGCACCGGCGATGCGTCGGAAGCATTGACGGTCAGCTACACCATGGGCGGCACCGCCGCCAACGCCGCGGATTACAGCGCACTTCCAGGCTCCATCACCATCCCCGCGGGCGCCGCCTCCGTCGACGTGCTCCTGACCCCCGTCGACGATGCCGAAGCCGAGTTGGCCGAGACCGCGACCCTGACCCTGGCGGCCAGCGAGGATTACTCGGTCGTCCCACCCGCCTCGGCCACCGCCACCATCACCGACAACGAGACGCCGACCGTCGATCTGGAAGTCGTCTATCCTTCGATGTATGAACGCCTGACTGGCGATTACGCCCGGCTGCGCGTCGTACGCCGGGGCGACATCAGTGCCCCCAGCTTCGTCGCGAACCTGACGTACTCGGGCACGGCCGGCGGCGGACGCTACAACGCCCCCAGAAGCGTGACCGTCGACCCGGACGTGGTCACTCAGAACTTTGACATCACTCCGATCGACGACGCCCTGCTCAACGGCGATCAGACCATCGTCGCCACGGTCGTCACCGGCACCGGGTACGCCGTCGGCACGACCAGTCCCAGCGCCACGGCCACCATCCTCGATGACGAGTTGCCGCCCGAGGACGTGCTTTGGTCCGAGGACTTCAACACCGACGTTCCGGGAAACTGGACCGTTCAGTTCGGCTCGGCCAACGATGTCCCCGATTACCGCATCGGCTATTACAGCGGCTGGACCACCTTCAGCTATGACTACGAATTCGGCGGTCTGATTCCAAGCATTCCAATGGCGCCGCAGTCGGCGTCCGACACGCTCGGCCTTTACCTCACGGTGAACAAGGATGACCCGAGCGACCTCGGCGCCGCCGGCGTCAACATCTACCCGAAAGGCAAGACCTTCAGCGGCAACTACGCTGTTCGGTTCGACATGTACCTCATGGTCGGCAACGCCGCCTCGACAACCGAGTACGCCCTCTTCGGCATCAATCACTCCGGCACCAAAGCCAATTGGTTCCGCAATTCGGCGGGCGGGGTCCCGAATAACCCGACCTTCGACGGCCTCTTCTTCGGCGTCGAGGCGGACGGCGCGGCGTTGGGCGATTATGTCATCTACAGCGCCCCCACGACGCCCGGCAGCAACCCGACACCTCTGACGCCCGGCGTCAACGCATCCACCTTGACCGGCGTCTTCAAGAACCCGCCCTTCGGCGGCGGCCTGCCAGGGGCCCCCGGCAACAGCGAGTTGTCGGAAACCCCGTGCTGGGTGGATGTCGAAATCAGCCAGGTCGGCAACGTAATCACGCTGACCATGAACCGCACGCCGATCCTCAGCTATACCAACACCACGCCGTTCACCAGCGGTAACATCATGCTCGGGTACTGCGACGCCTACGACTCGATCATATCCGGCAACTCCTGCGTCGTTTACGACAACCTCCGCGTCATCCGGCTGGCCGCTCCGACCACGCCCCCGGATATCGCCGGGATCCGGCTGGCCGGCGGCAATGTCGAGATCGACTTCGCCGCTGACAGCTCCGACACGCCGTCCGCCTTCGCGCTCCAGTCCGCCGCCACGGTCAACGGCGCCTATGGCGACGTCAGCGCCACAATCACGGGCAGCGGCGGCAGCTTCAAGGCCGTCCGCGCGCTCGATGGCGCCCAGCGGTTCTACCGCATCCGGCGCAACTGAGCCTCATTCCCCGTTTCGCACCGAGGCATCCGTGCGCGCGGATGCCTCGTTCTTTTCGGACGTTTGCGAAGGACGAAGACCGGAGCGCCGGCTTGCAGCCGGCTTAACGTGTGCGAAAGCCGGAGGTGGGAGCGCCGGCTTGCAGCCGGCTTTGGAGTTTGGACATTCTTGATGCTTGTCGATCTGGTTGCTGGGCCTTCATCACACACCTTCATTCTGTCCAGGGAGAACATCCTTGCCTCTTCGTGCCGCCCGCCACGGATCGCTGAAGTGTGCGATGAAGTCCAATCCGAATGATGCTCAAACTCCAGGGTGCGGACTCATGTCTGCGCCTGCAAAAGAGGCCCTGACTGCTCACAGCGATCGTCTGGCCTCTGAAATCTCAAATCTCAAATTTGAAATCTCAGCGGGAGAGGCCCTGACTGCTGACGCTGATCGGTTCGAGTCACGGTCTCGCGGCCTGCCATTCCGAAGCCCGTGCTCGGCTCATGGGTCCCATCGGAGACTCTCGATCTCTCGCGAATCGTTGCGGATCATCACGCAATGGCCGTCGAGGTAGGCAACACCGCGGGCCCGGGCGTGTCGGGGCTTCGCAAGCATGAGTTCGGGACCGCCGCTGACATTCCAGCCGCCGTCCACCTCGAAGAACAACACCACTCTGTCCGGATCTTTCACCGACGCCAGGCTCTTGCCCGCCAAACGCGCATTGTAGCCGTAATGGGAGCGTTGCCCTGGCGCTCCGCTCGGGCAATGGAAGACCGCCTCCGATCCGGCGGTGTACTTCAAAACCGCATCGCACCAGGCGTCCGCGGGCGGAAGCTGGTCTTCATGGTCGTTCGCGTACATCAAGGCGCCCAGCGCCAGTTGCTTGAGGTTGTTCATGCACGTGATGCTCTGCGCTTGGGATCGCGCCTTCGCCAACGTCGGCAGCATGATCCCCGCCATCACCGGCATGAACAGGAGGAAGATCGCCGACACAGCAATCCCCGCAATCGCCACCCCCTGCCCCTTCTGTGCGCCGCCGCCCCGGTTGATCCGCACCAGGGCCACAATCCCCAGAACCAGCCCGATCAGGGCAGTGACCCCGCAACTGAGTATCCCCAGAATCCCCAGCACGAGCGAGGCGACGGCGAGCCCGCTGGTCTTGCCTTCCTTGGCGGGACATGGCTGTCCCGGCTCACCCGGCGGGGAAGCAGGCGTCGGCACGCCGGCCGGGCGCAGCGCGTCGGCAAACTCAGGCAATTCCTCGAGGCGTTTCCAGACGATGACGCCTTCGGCGCGGATTCGGGTGTCCTTGTCCGCACGGCGGGCGGCGATCCACTCGCGGACTTGATCTGCGCTGACCGGCCCATACTCCCGTTGGTCGGCTCCGATGATTCGGTACATAGAATAAGTGGTGGATTTGCGATTCCTGATAAGCCCGGGGACGCCGGAACTCAAGCACGGTCTTGAATTCGAACGGCCGCCATCCCAGTGATCCCGCGGTGCGCAAAAGGCAAAGCAATGGCTCCGGATCACCCCCCAACCCAACTCTGTACATACTCGGTTCTCTCGGGAACGAAGTCCAGACGGGGGGGAACCGTCCGCCACCGCCCTTCGAGCCCCAACTCGCTCGCAGCCAGCTCGAAATGGCTCATCGCAATCCCCATGTCCAGACGCTGCAAGTCCACGGCCTTGATCAGCTTGTCGTATCCTCTGGATCGGCACAGGAAGAGATGAAACACGTCCCGCCCCTGCTCCTTGACGACACGCCAGGGTTGCCGATTGGATGCCGAAGGCCCCAGCCTCAGCATCTCGATCGGCTCGACATAGCGCCCCGCTGCGTCCGCCTCGAGCGCCCGATCGAAGCCGCCATCGAAAAAAAGATCGACCCACGGACGCCGGCTCCTCGATCCGGCCGACCACCGGATCACCGAGTCCGCAACGCTCCGCCTTTCCGTGGCGTAGCCAAGGGGTGAAATGGCCGGCAGGACTTCGTTCTCGCGAACGCCCGCCTTCAACGCGAACCTCGAGCGATTGAAAATCCCCCCAATCCAGCATGTCCCCAACCCCAGGTCCGTGGCGCGCAAAACAACCTGCTCGAACTGATGTCCGAAATCCTCCATGTCGTGCTCGCCCCTCTCGATCATCCCCACAAGGAAAAGCGTCGCCCCCTGGATCGTCCCGTACGTCCCGAGAGCGTTGATCTTCCCCTCTCCCCAACACGAGGTGTCGAGGATCGCAAAACGCGCCCTCCCGCCAAAGGGACCTTGAACCGCGGCAAACATGCGCTCGAGCGCCTCGCGCTTCTCCGCCTCGACCGCCCGCGGCGTGTAGCTCCGGCGCGATGTGCGCTCTTTGATGATATCGCTGATGCTTCGGCTGTATTCCATGACGGTCCTCTTCCAGACGATCTGTGCCATGCCCCCACCCACTCGCGCCGGGCCAGGCCATAAGTTCCATCATGCCATTCAAACGTAAGCAACTCTTTTTGACATAATGAGACTTATGAACAATAGTTCATCGCGGTGTTGAGGTTTTGCCGCAGCGCGTGAGAATACGACTTCGAAAACACGGGCGACCGCGCGACTCCATCTTCATGGGGATCGCTGCAGGATCCTTTACGGCCAAGCCTGCCGACCCGATCGGCACCGCCTCCTGGCGGTGGCGCGCCACAGTGCGGGACCGGTTGGCCCCCAAGCCGGGCCGCTCCGCCGAGGTTCAGGGCTTTCGTGCGCGCGCCCGAGCCCGCTCCGCGTCGACTGCTCCGGCGTATGCCGACTGCTCCTCCTGGAGCGAGTAGCGGCGCGCCGGGCGGCGCAGTCGACATTGAGAACACATCGGGACTCTGAACCGGTCCGGAGTCGGGCGTGTGCGGCGGGCAGAGGGATTGGGGAGAACCAACCGCCTCCGGCACTCGACCGTTCGCCGGCCGCCAATGGTCCGAAACCCACCTGCAGGCGTTGAACCAGCGCCTCCCGAAGTTCGACTTCCTGGCGGATGACCTGAATGCGATGCGGGTTCGACCGTCGAATCACGTCCGCCTTCTAACCCTGATTGCGGCGCCAGAGTATCAGACCAACGACCAGGGCGGCCACGATGTCGCCCACCAGCAGAATCACGCGCACCCCGAATTCGAGCGGAACAAGAAAGAACGTGAGAACGCCGCCCACCAGGAGTGCCAGGGGGACGATAATTGTCATTGGGTTCATTGCCAGATGCGGTTCTTCGACTACTTCCGCGCCCGAAAAAACATCCGCGGGCTTGCTGATGTCACGTGCGTGTAGGGGCTGGCCACATCGAACCTGTCGACATAAGGCCCCATGACGTCAGTGGACGACTGGAGGACGCCGGTGAAGGTGATGACCAGGTTGTCGCCCGCCTTGTCAACGGCCAGGCTCGGCGCGTCGTTGAAATCCCACCATGCCAGGAGGCTCGAACCGGCGCCGATGCGATCCGGCGCCGTGCCATTGAAGAGGCTCGAAATGTCGGATCCGTTCAACGCCCCCGCGTACACCGCGAAGTCATCCAGCCAGCCGTCGATCGAGAGGGACGGGTTGCCGCCCGAGATGCCGCAGCCCAGGTACAGCTTGGCGATGTCGGAGAACAGCGCAGATTGGTCTGCCGCCGACATCAGCAGCTCCCCGTCAATCCAAATCTCCTTGGCAGACCCGTTTTTGACCGCCACGACGTGGTGCCACGCGGTCCACCACGCGTCCAGGCCGTCATACGACGGGAACCCCGTCATGGGGGCGGACACCCGATTGTCCGAAGCCGTTCCGCCCGTGTCGAAGAAGACCGTCGAGTCCTGGTTGCTGTAATAGGGACAGTGCATCTGAAGCCCCCGATTGTCCGGCGCGGTGGATGAGAACGCCCAGAAGACCGAACTCGAACTCGTGACCCGGTGCTTCACCCAAAACGAGACCGTCAGCACGTCACTGGCCGCCGCCGTGTTCAAGCCGCTCAGAAACTCGGCGTCCGTGACCAGCAGGTTGTTGTTCTGGCGCGCCGGGCTTCCGATGTCCACGGCGAAGTCCCCCGATGCCCCCGTATGGCCGCTGCCGTTGGCGCCGTAAGACGCCTGGCTCTGAAAACGAGCGGCGTACCCGCCCACCCGGTCAAGAGTGTCTTCGAGAAAGGGAACCGAGAAACTGAACGACGCCGTCACGGGCGAGAAGCCCGCGCCCTCAAAAGAGACCACATTGGTGTGGGTCGAACCGGATGGGAATATCGGCGCGGGGCTTTCGTAGGAGACCGTGGTGACGCCCGTCCCATCGCCGGTGCCGATATTGCCGCTCTGCGTGATGCCGGTTGGAATAACGGAGACGCCATCGACCTTGACCGTGATGGTGCTCGTGTCCGGAGTGGCGCCGTCCACTGCATCCCAAATGTTGAAACTCCAACCATGGGCCGAGCCCGTGCCGCCTCCGACGAACGGGCCGGCGGGTGTCACATCGTCGATGGAGATGTCGTCCACGATCATCCCAGCCTGATTGCTGCCGCGGTACAACCGGATCTGCCACAGGCTCTCCGATTCGTTGTTGCTGTAGAAAGCAATCGGACTCGCATTGACCTTGGCGCCATCCACAAAAAAGTCGTAGGTCCTGTCGTAGTAGTTCACGACCATCCTGATCTGATACCAGGCGTTGCTCGTCCACGAAATGCCCGAGTCCTGCCAAATCCCCGTGCCGCCGCTGGCATAGTCGATGTGCGGCGCCGCGCTCCCGCTGCCGTTGTCGTAATACCCAAACCGAAAGGCGGCGGCGCGAACGCTTGCCGGATCCTCCATTGTCAGGAAAATGTTGCCCAGATTCACCGCCCCGTCAGTCCTCGGCGTCAGGGGCCTTGCCCAGGCCGTCAGGCTCACCAACCGCGCCATGCTGAAGCCGTCCACATAGCGGACGGACGCCCCTCCGCTGCCCTCGTGGGACAGCAACAGGGCTTGCTGACCGCCTTGCACCGTGACGCCGGCAGTCAGCCCGGCGCCGGTCAGGTTGTCGGCCAATTGGCTCGCCGTGAGCACAACTTCGTTGGTCTTGGCCACCGTCCAGTAATCCTGGCCCTGCAGGAGCCCAGGCACGTAGTACGGATCCTCGAAGTCAATCACGGTCTGTGCCAGCGAGGCCGTCAGGCCGAGCGCGGCGGCCAGCGACGCACACAGGAGAAATCGGGAGGCGCTTGGAGTCATGGGTGGGATTCCTTGTCAGGCCGCCGAGACCTTCCGTCGCCACATCAGCGCCCAGCCGCCCAGGAGCAGAAGGGACATCGCGCCCGGCTCGGGGATGACCACCAGATCGTCGACGAGCATCCCGGCCTGGTTGCTGCCGCGATAGATGCGGACTGCGCCGAAGTGATCCACGACGTTCCCCGCGTAGAAACTGATCGGGTCGGTGTTCAGCGGGGCGCCATCCAGGCTGACGTGGTACGTCTGCGTCGCGAAATCCACATCCATCCGGATGTTGTACCAGGCGCCGACCTCCCAGGAAACGCCGGTGTCCTGCCAGATCCCCGTCCCGCTTGTGGCCACATCAACGTGCGGCGCCACCGTGCCGCTGCCGTTGTCGTAATAGCCGAACCGGAACGCGGCGGCGCGTCCGGCTGTCGCATTGCTGTCGTCCTCCACCACCAGAAAGATGTTGCCCAGACTCGTGGCGCCCACATCCTCCCGCGGCCCCAGCGGACACAGCCAAACGTCCAACAACACGCTGGTGAGACTTTCGAGCCCGGTGATCGCCCGGCGCGATGTCACACCGCCGCCGCTGCTGGAAACAAGCAGCGCCTGCTCGCCGCTGCGCACGGGCGAATCGATCGACACGCCCGACGTGGAAAGAGCCGTTTCAATTTCCGATGCGGTGAGAACACTCACACTCCCACCCGACGTCCACGAATCCTGGCCATTAAGGGCCCCCGGCGTGAAAGGCGGATTCTCGAA
>CAYPUR010000029.1:1102-17534 GCA_964413865.1 uncultured Verrucomicrobiota bacterium | reverse complement strand
CCCGAGACCTCAAGGTTCGCGAACGGAACGGCCCGACCGCATCGTCCACACGGCCGGCGAGCGCACGCCCGGCCGCACCTCCCCGCTGAGCAGCACGTAACGGTCCCGCCACCAGACCGCCGGCACGGCCGCTCGCGAAACCGCAACCTCCCCGGCCTCAATCCACTCGTTCTCGATCGTGTCGTACCCCAGCACGGTTCTGGGGAACCCCGGATGTCTTTCCATCGGCTCGAATCCGACCAGAGAACCGTCATCGCCGCCCACGACGAAGAACCGGGCGCCGAAGACCGGTGCGGGCGACGGAGCCGCCGCGGCCGGTTTGGGCAAGTCGGCGATTTGCTCCCAGCCCCGACGCGGGTGGTAGCGCCAACCGTCGCGCAGATAGACGCGCCTGGAATGGCCGTTGGCCGTTTCGAGCGCGACGCCGCCCACCCAATAGAAGGCGCCATCCAGAGCGGCTGCCACCGGCAAGATCCGCGCCCGCCCCCAGCATGCTTCGAGTTCCCTCCACCCCCGCGTCGCCTTCGAAAGATCGAGGACAAACAGCCGGTTCAATGCCGTGCGCTCGCCCGGTTGGTCAGAGCCGCCGCAGACATAAACGGTCTCTTCCAACAACGCCCCCGCGGCGTTGGCCAGGGGTATCGGAAGGCTCGGAAGCGGCTCGGTTCGAGCGACGCCCTTGGCGACGGTCAGAATGAAGCTGTCGGCGCAAGGACCATCGGCGTTGTTGCCGCCGACGCAGATGACACCCCGCTTCGAGGAGACCGACACCCCGTAGCCCAAGACGCGCGGGAGGCGCCCGACGATCCTCCAAGCGGCATCCGGCCGTTCCAAGGCAAAGACCCTGTCATGCCAGACCTTTGTCCCGTTCTCCCATGGCTTCTTATCCGGGAAGTTGGCCCCGCCAGCCACAACAAGGACACCTCGAGTCACACCGGCATAGGCGCCGGCGAAACCATGCGGATCCGGCAGCGGCGGGAGGGTCTCCCAAACGAAATCGGAGCCGCGGGTGGCGCGGCAGACCGACAGCAGCCAAAGGGCGGCACACAGGAAGAACACGGCGCGCCGATCGCATTGGGCGCGTTTCCCGTTGAACAAGGGTTTCATCCGGCTTCGAAGCGCTCTACCTCGGCCCGGTCAGCCATTCCAACGGGAACCGGGCGAAAACCAGGTTCTCGTAGGGACTCCGCTCCCCGGCTTCGTAGAGGATGCTCACCACCCCATCGGGCAGGACGGCCAGACAGGAGTAGCCGGCGCAGCGGGAATCGAGTTGCCGCGACACCGGCCAGGTCTCTCCTTCGTCGAAACTCGCGCGCACGGTGAGGTTCTCCCGCTTGGCGCTGGCCGGGTTGCTGAAGAGGATAACGCTCTGGCGATCGGGCCCGGGCCAGGAGAAGCGGCGGATGCTGGCCTGGCAAATCGGCTCGATCAGTTCGGGGACATGCCGCTGCTGCGACCACGCCAACCCGCCATCGGCGCTCGAGGCCTGCTGGCGCGTCCGCTGGCTGCGGTCGTAGTTGCGCATGTTGAGCAACAGCCGCCCGCCTGTCAGTTCCACCACCTCGCATTCGTTGACCTGGTGCTCCGGTGTCGATCCCCCCAGCGCCCACGTCTGCCCGTGATCGTCGGAGTAGATCACATGGGAGTAGTACCGCCCCGTGCCCGCCTCGATATGATCGCACGGGATCACAAGACGGCCTCGAAACGCGCCGCGCTCCACCTGAATCCCCGCCCCAGGTCCCGTGGCGTACCACGTCCAGTTGGTCCGCTTCACCCAGGCCGTGATCTCGCGCGGCCCAGACCACGTCAATCCGTCGTCGGTCGAACTCGTAACAAACACGCGGCGCGTGTCTTTGCTCTGCTGCGCGATGATCTGAGGCTCGGCATCGTCGCCGCGGTTCCAAGTCAACAACAACCACACAGCCCCCGTGTCCCGATCCAGCACCGGGCAGGGATTGCCACATGTGTTGGGGCCGTCATCCCAGACGGTCTGCACCGATTCCCACGTCCGCCCCCGGTCCACGCTGCGCTTGAGCACCAGGTCGATGTCGCCCGTGTCGCTGCGTCCCCCCTTCCGCCCTTCGGCAAAGGCGAGGAGCGTGCCCCGCGACGTCACAACCAGTGAGGGGATTCTGTAGGTGTGATAGCCCTCGACCCCTGAAACGTAAAGGTTGGATCGTGTCAGGACCTCAGGCGAATCCCCCCCCTCGGCCGTCCGAAGCACACCCAGACTCGATGTGACCAACAGCGCCAGGATCGGGATGTTCATGGCGCCAAGGCTGCCCGCACCGCGCAGCTTTGAAAAGCCCAATACCGACGGGAGGTCGGTGCGGACCGCAACTCACGCGTTGTCGGCGGGAGTGCGACTGGGCGCACAGCGCAAGCCGCAGCAACCAGACTGCTCGACCGACGGACCGCGCCACCGGACGAACAGCCAGACCAGGGCCAGTCCGAGCACCGCACCCGCGATATCGATCAGCACATCCAGCGGCGATCCGTAGCGGGACGGGACAAACGACTGCCGGATCTCGTCCCCGGCTGCGTACAGAGCGCAGAACCCGAGAGTCAGCCGCGCCGCACGCCACGACCACGCCGGAGAAAACAAACCGCCGCTGCGGCTCAGCGCCCGAAAGCTCAACAGCGCCAGGATCGCGTATTCGGTCAGATGCCCGCCTTTGCGGACAACGACCTGAATCCGCCGCACGGTCGCGTCGCTCAAATCCGGCTTGAACCAGCGCAGGACCGGGCCAATGAAGCGCGAGGTCCGGCCTTCCGACAACAGATCGCCTGAGCCGGTGAAAATCAGGGCGGCCCAGATCAGCACCGGCAGCCAAACTCGAGCCGTCGAACGTAGCCAAGACATCGGTCGATGAAAGGGGAGAACGCACCTGAAAGCAAGAACACCCGCCCCCGTCTGCCGGACGCTTGCGTGTCGAGGATTCCGGGATTCCGAGATTCCGGTGTCGGGGAGATTATGGTTGCCTCCCGTCAGAACGCTGCTAAATTACCCGCTCGAATCGAAACAAAGCAGCCCGTGTATTATTTCGTTTGATGTACGCAGCAGTGATGACAGCCATCGACGAATCGCTCAGGAATAAATCGACGCTCTACCGGGATTACCTGGCAGAGCGTGATGAGATCCTCAGGCACAAGTGGATCGAGTCCGAAAAAGCGGGGTACGACATCGGCCTCGAGCGCGCGTTGACGGATTGGAGCGTTCATCACCGCGGCCCATGGCGCCGCTCGCATCAGAGCCAGCGAGCCAGCGGGCCTGCCTGCCATGATCGGGAGTGCTGACACGTGCCGCCCGCGCTGAAGGTTCGCGGTGCGGCGCCGATTCGCCTTCGTTCACCTGGTGTCGAGGAGATTCTCTCAAGCATTCTTCATTTGCCCGTTACCCCGTCCTCTCATCGCCTTTCGCTTCCACTATGCCTACCCGCTCTCCTAAGAACCGTGTCGTCATGGATTCCCGAGCCATCGACCTGGCTGTGCGCCGGGTCGCCCGCGCCATCGAATCGCTCACCGAAGACGACGCCCGAGTCGTGTTGGTCGGCATCCAGACCGGGGGTGTCTGGCTCGCGCGGCACCTGGCGCAACACCTCGAGCGGCTGTGGGGCGCCCCGGTGCCGGTGGGGCAACTCGACATCAGCATGCACCGGGACGACCTCGATCAGCGGCTGGCTCCGCAGGTGTATCCCACCGCGATCGGTTTCGACGTCACGGGCAAGACGGTCATCCTCGTCGACGACGTGCTCTTCAGCGGCCGCACCACGCGCGCGGCCATGGACGCCCTCACCGATCTCGGGCGCCCCCGGCGCATCCAGTTGGCGGTCCTCATTGACCGCGGACACCGCGAATTGCCCATCGAAGCCGACTTCGTCGGCAAACGGATCGCCACAGGCCCGGCGGATCGGGTCGACGTCCGCCTGGCCGACACCCTCGCGGCGTCACAAGTCGTCCTTGAAAAAGCCGCCCGAAGGTAGCTCAATGCCCGCATGCTCTGGACCCGCAAAGACCTGCTCGATCTCCAGTCCCTCTCCGTCGAAGAAATCACCGCCGTCCTCGACACAGCCCGCGCCTTCAAAGCCGTCGGCGAACGCACCATCAAGAAGGTCCCGGCCCTGCGCGGCAAAACCGTGGTCAATCTCTTCATCGAACCCTCGACTCGCACCCGCATCAGCTTCGAACTCGCCGCCCAGCGCCTCAGCGCCGACGTCATCAATTTTACCGCCGAGGCCTCCTCGCTCAAGAAGGGTGAAACCCTCAAGGACACCGCCCGCAACCTCGAAGCCCTCAACGCGGATTTCATCATCATCCGTCATAGCGCAGCCGGTGCCCCCCACTTTCTCGCCCGCGTCCTGGGCGCGCATGTCGTGAATGCCGGAGACGGCGCCCACGAGCACCCCACCCAGGGCCTGCTCGATATCTTCACCATGCGCGAGAAAAAAGGGAGCCTCCAAGGCCTGCGCGTCACCATCCTCGGCGACATTCTCTACAGCCGGGTCGCCCGCTCGAATATCTGGGCTCTGAGGAAAATGGGCGCCCACATCACCTTGTGCGGCCCCCCCACCCTCGTCCCGCGCACGTTCGAACAGATGGAGTGCCGGGTCACGTCCGATCTCGAAGACGCGATTGCCGATGCCGACGTCATCAACCTGCTCCGCATCCAGCACGAGCGCCAGCGCAAGACCATGTTCCCCAGCCTCGGCGAGTACAGCAGCCTCTTCGGCATCAACCGCGCCCGACTCGCCGCCACCAAGCCCGACGTCCTCATCATGCATCCAGGCCCCATCAACCGCGGAGTCGAGGTCGACAGCGAAGTGGCCGACGGCGAGCGCTCGGTGATCCTCGAACAGGTGACCAACGGCCTGGCCATCCGCATGGCCGCCCTCTACCTCCTCAACGGAGGACAGGCCCCGGCGACCGAGACACCCGAACAGGCGGCGGCCTAGCCCTGCACGTCTCACCACTTCTTGCCAACGCGAAACCGGAGTTCAAGACAAGTCGCATGCAGGCCAGGCGCGGCAACGCCCCAGCGCGCATCGCGATCGCATCCTCCAACAAGAGAGCCCGGGAAACCGGCACTGCATACCGCCCCGCGCGGTCCTGTGCCCGTTCGACTTGTCCCTCGCCTCACCCCCCAGCCGTTCACAGCGCCATGGTCGGGCTCGGATGATCCTGCGCCGCGCAGTCCACCCGGACATGCGTGGCCCCAAGAGCCCGAAGCCGCCCGACCACAACCTCGATCGCCAGATCCGGACGGTTGCAGTCCCGGCTCAAATGCCCCAGACAGAGCTGGCGCAGACCGTCCGAAACAGTCTGCTCGACCACCGCCGCCGCCGCCTCATTCGAGAGATGGCCGTGCCGGCTCAGGATTCGTTGCTTGACGCTCCAGGGGCGGCGCGTGTCGTCCTGCAGCAGCTTCAGATCGTGGTTTGTCTCGAGGACCAGCACGTTGGCCGGACGCACACGCTCGACGACCAGCCGGGTGGCGTGGCCCAGATCAGTAAGAAAACCGATGTTCCCGCCATCGAGACGCAGCAGGAAACCAACCGGATCCTGCGCGTCATGAGGGACCGAGAAGGTCTCGACGCCTACGTCGCCGATCTCGAAACTGTCGCCTGTGCCAAACAGACGGCAATTCACAGGCCGCTCCAAGGCGTGCTCGATCGCGTCCTTCGTCAGCCGGTTGCAGTAGACCGGCAGGTGCAGTTTCGAGCACAACACCGCCAGCCCCTGGATGTGATCCATGTGCTCGTGCGTGATCAGGATCCCTTGCAGCGTCTCCGGCGAGCGCTCAATCCCGGCCAGTCGCTGGCGGATCTGCCGGGCGCTCAAGCCCGCGTCGATCAGCAGGCGCGTCTCCTCGGTCTCGAGGTAGGCGCAGTTGCCGCTCGACCCGCTGCCCAAAATAGTGAAATGCGCCGCCACGCCCCGGACCATACGGCGGCCGGGCCGGCGAGGCAAAGCATTTGCCCCTGGCAATCGCGGCTTTGAGATCGCGCTTGTGGATTTGGGGCTGCCCCCTAAGATGCGCGGCATGGCGCAGGGCCTGCATCTGACCCAGAAGATGGCGCTCCAACAGGTGTTGGCGCCACAGCTCCAGCAATCGCTGGCGCTCCTGCAGGCCCCGATGCTCGAACTCAAGGCGCTCGTCGAGCAGGAGTTGCAGCAAAACCCCGTCCTCGAAGAACTCTCCACCACCGAAATCACCCAGCAGGAAAGACGCGAACTCGATGGTGCCCCCCTCTCGGATCCCGCCGATCCCGCCGAACCCCCATCCGACGTCACCTACGATCCGGCAACCGACCGGAGTCCGGGTGTCGTGGACGACTTTCAGGCCGAGTTCGAGCGCCTCGCCCAGGTCGATCAGGAGTGGCGCGATTCCATCGCCCAGGCCAACTCACCCCTGCGCGCCCGCGAAGACGAGGAGGAACGGCGCCAGTACATGTTCGACTCGCTGGTCGCCGGCACCTCGCTCCAGGAGCAGTTGCTCGAACAGGTGCGCCTCTCGGATTTGACCGGCGCCGAGCGTTCGGTGGCCGAGATGATCATCGGCAACATCGACGACGCCGGCTACCTGCGGGCCAGCCTCGATGAGCTCGCCTTCTCCACCAGCACGCCCATCGATCAAATCGCCCAGGTCCTCAAGGTGGTCCAGTCGTTCCATCCGCCCGGCGTCGGCGCCCGCGACTTGCGGGAGTGCCTGCTGCTTCAACTCGAGCGCGCGGGCCGCATCGCATCGCTCGAGTACGCCATTGTCGACAAGCACATGGAGGCTTTGGGCCGCCACCGCTTCCCCGAAATCGCACGCGCCCTGGGCAAGACAACCGACGAAGTCCAGCAGGCGAGCGAACGCATCAGTCATCTCGAACCGCGCCCGGGCCGCGATTTCATGCCCGATGACCATCTCTACGTCGTGCCGGAAATCTTCGTGCAAAAGTCGGCCGACGGCTACTCCGTCTCGCTCAACAACGAGGCCGTCCCCCACCTGCGCATCAGCAACACCTACAAGGATCTCATGGCCCAGCCCGACAGCACGCCCGAGGTCCGCGACTACATCCGCGAAAAGATCCGTGCCGGAAAATTCCTGATCAAGAGCCTGCACCAGAGACAGCACACCATCTCAAACATCGCCCGCGAAATCGTCAGCCGGCAGCGCGAGTTCATGGACCAGGGAGTCGCACACCTGCGCCCAATGACCATGGCCCAGGTGGCCGAAGCCGTCGGCGTGCACGAAACAACCGTCAGCCGCGCCGTCTCGGGCAAGTACATGGACACACCCCAGGGCGTCTTCGAGATGAAGTACTTCTTCACGGCAGGCATCCCGACCGCCAACGGCGAAGGCATGTCCAACGCCAGTGTCAAAACCATCATCGCCGACATGATCGCTCAGGAAGACCGCGCCAAACCGCTGTCCGACGAGGAAATCGTCAAGCGCCTCGGCGCCTCCGGCATCATCATCGCGCGCCGCACGGTCGCCAAGTACCGGTCCGAACTCAATATCCTTCCATCCCACCTCCGGAAGGTCTATTGAACACGCGCCTCGCCTACGTCATCAACCCCGCTGCCGCCGCGGGCCGAGCCCTGGCGCGATGGCAAACCGCCCGGACCAGGCTGTGGCGGCGCGGTCTCGCCGGCGCGGAGTTCGTCCCGCGGGCGGCCCATGACGGACTCGAATTGGCGCGCCGGGCGGCTGCGGATGCCGACATCCTGGTCGCCGTCGGCGGCGACGGAACGGTGTCGGAGGTGGCCAGCGGCCTCTTGCAGGCCGGAGCCCCTGCCCGCCTCGCCATCCTGCCCCTGGGCACTGCCAACGACCTGGCCAGCCAACTGGGGATTCGCACCTTGAACGCCGCAATCGATCTCATTCCCGACGGCCAGACCCGGACAATCGACGCCATCGAAGTGCAGTGCCCACAGGATCCATCCACCCCAATCCGCCACGCCCTCTCCTTTGTCTGCCTCGGCTTCGCCGGCGAAGTCCTCAGGCAAACGACGCACGCGATCAAACGCTGGTTCGGACCCCGCTGGTGCTATTCGGTCGGGTTCCTGCGCGCCCTCGCCAGCTATCGCCTCCCCAACGTCCGCGTGCGGGCGGATCATGCCGCATTCCGCGGCCGTTGGCTCCACATCTGCGCCGGAAACCTCGAGTGGGCCGGCGGCGGTCTCATGCGCTTGTCGCCCGGAGCCGAGTGCGCCGACGGCCGGTTCGATGTCTGCCTGATCGAGGCGATGCCGCGACTGGCCATCGCCTGGCATTTCCCAAAGCTGCTGGGCGGTTCGTTCGTCAAACACCCGCGCGCCCGCTACTTTCGAGGCACGCACCTCGTGTTGGAAACCGAGGCGCCCGAACCAATCCACATTGACGGCGACATGGCAGGCCTCACCCCGGCGCACCTCAGCATCCGGCCCCGATGCCTCAACCTCCTGGCGCCGTCCAGCACAGACCATTCCTGATTCGACGCCCGGCGCGGTCGGCTTGGGCCGGGCATCTACGCGTGCCTGCCAGGGTGCGTGTGCCTTGCATTCATCGGCTCCATGCGATTCACTGTCGCGAAACGCATCTGTGACTATGACAAAGATTCTCTCCTTGGCCCCTCTCCTGGCATTGGGACTTGTGTCGCTCACGCCATCGCGCGGGGGAGAACCATCGTGGGCTGAGCTCGAACGGCAATTCCGCGAGCTGCCGATGGAGGCGCGGCGGCTGACCGGACCGTTGTTCTGGCTGCACGGCGACGAGTCGCAGCAGCGGCTCGAATCCTACGTCGCCAAAGTCGCCGAGGGCGGCAACGGCTCTCTCACCACCGAGTCGCGCCCACACACCGACTGGCTCGGAGAAGGCTGGTTTCGCGACGTCGCCGTTTGCCTCGAAGCCGCAAAGCGCCATCACCTCAAGCTCTGGATCTTCGACGAGAAATGGTGGCCCAGCCAGAGTGTCGGCGGACAGGTTCCCGCCCGGCACGCTGCCAAGACACTGGAGGCGGCCGCGGTCGACCTGGCCGGACCGCGCCCGTTCGAGGCCGATGGCTACGGCGGCGAGCGCTTCGTCGGCGCGATCGCCGGACGCGCAGCCGGCGATGGCGCGATCGACGCAGAGAGCCTGGTCGACCTGGCGCCGTTCATCAACCAGGGCCGCCTGGTCTGGACCGTCCCCGAAGGCCGATGGCATGTCATGAAGTTCACCTACGGACTCGCGCCCGGGCTGGGCCAGGGCGGCGGGCGTGAACTGAGCGTGGACGGCCTGAGCGCCGAGTGCGTCGAGTGGTATCTCGACACCGTCTACGCGCCCCATTACGACCGGTTCAAGGATGACTTCGGCAAGACGATCGTCGGCTTCTTCTACGACGAACCGGAAACGCGCGGCGACTGGGGCACAGCCTTGAATCCCGTCCTGGCCGAGTTGGGCGTGGATTGGAAGAAGGCCTACGTGGCCTACAAGTTCAGACTGGCAGGCGAAGCCCACACGGCCGCCCGCTATCAGTTTCTCGAAGCGCGCGCGGAGGCCTGGGGCCGCACCATGTACGGCGGCATCACCCGCTGGTGCCAGGAGCGGGGCGTTGAGTCCATCGGCCACTTCATGGAACACGCCGGCATGTCTCGGCTTCAGGATTTCTGCGCAGGCGACCTCATGCGTGTCCAGAAATACAGCAGCATGGGCGGCATCGACGCCGTGTTCTCCCAGTTCAAGATGGGCCAGCGTGCCGCGTATGACGCCCCGTGCTGGCAGACGCCCAAGCTCGCCAGCTCGATCACCCATGCCTACGGCAAACCCGATGATGTCAGCATGGTCGAGATCTTCGGGGCCCGCGGTCAGGATCTGACCTATCCCGAGATGAAGTGGTGGGCCGATCACATGCACGTGTCGGGCGTCAACTTCCTCATCCCTCACTCGTTCAACCCGCGAGCCCCGCGCGACACGGATTGTCCGCCCTATTTCTACAACGGCGGCTTCGAACCCCGCTGGCCGCTCTACCGCGTCTTCGCCAATTACACCAGCCGGCTGAGCCTCCTGCTCACTGGCGGACGACATGTCTGCCCCGTGGCGCTGCTTTCGCCCGGCCAAAGCCTGCACGTCGGCCAGGGCGTCCCGATCGACAGGATCAGCGAGCGCTTACAGGACGCCTTGTACGATTGCGACTGGCTCCCTTACGAGGTCTTTGTAAACGACACCGGTGTGGCCGGCCCGGATCTCAAGCTGCGTGCCGAGTCCTATCGGGTGTTAATTGTGCCGGCAGTCGAGGCGGTGCCCTATGCCGTGCTGGCAAAGGCCAGAGAGTTCTTCGAGGCTGGAGGGGTCGTGGCCGGCTACGGCGTCCTGCCCTCGAAATCCGCCACACTCGGCAAGAACGAAGCCGACATGGCGGCGTTGCGCCAGGCAATTTGGGGAGCCCCCGAGCCGGGCTTGAGCGTTTGCCGCACAAGCCCCCGGGGCGGACGCTCCTTTTTCCTGCCCCTCGAGCCGACCCCCGAGCAGCTTCAGCAGGTTCTGGGGCGCGAGGCGGAGGTGCGCCCGACCCTCGAAGTGGTCGAAGGTGAAACCGACCATTGGCTGCATGTCCTGCACCGGGTGCGATCCGAACGCGACGTGTTCTTCGTCGCCAACCAGAATCATGCCGGACCGCCGCGCACCTTCCGGTTCCGGATCACAGCCGCAGGGGAGCCGGAGTGCTGGGACGCCATGCGAAACGAAATCACCGCCGTGTCCCACCAACGGTCGGGCGCGCAGACGGAGTTGACGCTGACGCTCGAACCCAACGAAAGCGTCCTGCTTGTCTTTCAACAGAACGCACGCCCGCTGCCGCGGCGCCAACCACTCGAGGCTCGGCTCGGCACCAGAAGCATCCCTCTGATCCGACAACCAGCCCCCCTCCCGCCCGAACCCAAGCTCGATGCCGAGTCCCCCTTCCACCAGTTCTTCGCGGGACGGTTCTGGGCCTGGTACCCGGAAGGCGATCCGGCACAGACCGCCCCCCCGGGCCTCTGCCACTTCCGAAAGCCAATCGCGTTGCCCGGCGAACGTAAGCTGTCAAAGGCCCTCTTCGCCGGCACGGCCGACAACAGCTTCGTCCTCTATGTCAACGGGACCGAAGCGGGACGCAGTGATGCCGGTGGTGAAGGATGGCGGCATCCGGTCGAACTGGACGTCATCGGGCACATGAAGACCGGCGTGAATCTTCTCGCCATCCAGGCGGTCAACGCAAGCGATCGCCCCAACCCGGCCGGATTGCTGGGCTGTTTGCGTGTCGAGTTCCAGACCGGCGACCCGCTCGTTGTGCCCGTGGACAGCACGTGGCGGGTGTCCCGCGAAGCACCCGAGGGTTGGACGCAAGCCGGTTACAACGACGCAGACTGGAAATGGGCGGCCGAAGTGGCGCTGTACGGCAACGCCCCCTGGTCCACTGTCGGCCTCGGCCCGCTCACTCTGAGCCCGGCAAAGGCGGATCCGTTCGTCGGATCGTGTGAGGTGCCCGCGGACGTTGATCTCGGACGCGGCGTCTATCTTGTCATGGACGGTCTGGAGCCCGAAGCCGCCGCGCGCGTGACGATCAACGGCAAAGAGGCCGGCGGTGTCATCGGCACCCCCCTCAGGCTCGATGTCTCTTTGTTCCTGAAGTACGGCGCCAACTCCGTTCGACTCGAACCTTTCGCCCCTCGAAACGCCCGGTTGATCGCCTGGGACAAACCGTAAAGACGGCGATCCCGGCCCGGTTGCACGGCAGAGGCCAAAAGAAGTCTCATGCCGCAAAGGCCGTCAGAGCGGATGGCAGTGCGTTTACCGCAGATCGAGTGCCTTGATCGCGTCGCGCACGTGCGACGCTGGACCGGCGCTCAGCATGGCGTCGGCGAGCTCACGCGCCTCCACGGGGTTGCCGGACGCCTTGAGTCTCCTGGCGCAAAGCAGGCAAGCGTCAGCCAGCACCCCACTCCACGCGGGAGGCGCTTTGGGCAGGAACTCCCTCAACGCCGTCGAAGCCGCTGGAGATCCGATCTCGCCCAGGGCGGCGGCCGCGGCCGATGCCACGGGCGCATCGGGATTTGAAAGCAGCGCGGTCAACGCCCCCACGCTGGCCATGTCGCGGCGGGCGCCCAGGGCGGTGATGACGCCGGCCAGCGGGAGTCGGGCGAGCTTGGGCAGGGTCTCGCGCAGAGCTCTCACCGCTTCGTCACAGGTCATCCGCTGGAGGGCATCTGTGGCGGGGTGCGCGAGGTCGGTGTTCGGCAGCAACTCGGCCAGAGCGGGAACAGCTTCTGGACCGCCGATGAGAGCCAGTCGTCCGCAGGCATATTCCTTGGCGACGGCGGACGCCGGGCTGCGGAGCGTTGCGACCAACCGCGCTTGGAGGTCGGCGCGGAGGCCGGCATCGGCCGCGGCCGCCATAGCGGCGTCGTCGATCGGTTTGAGCGTGTCGCGACCGGAACCGCGGTTGTATCGGGCCAGGGCGTCGAAGGCTTGCTGGAGTGCGGCGGCGGCGACGCGTGTGGCGGTTGAAGTGTTCATCGGGTCAGTTGCAGGGTGAGTTGGTTGAAGAAATCGGCGCACTGGGCGGCGGCGGACAGATTGTCATCGAAGTCTTTCGAGTATTCGAGCCCGATCATTGTCGGTTTCAATCCCAGGCGCAGGATTTCGCGAAAGATCTGTTCGGATCGTCCCTGGCCGGTGCCCCAGGGCACGTCGGCGCCTTGCGGCGTGATTTCGTTGAGATCGTGCATTTGGAGTGTCAACAGCCGCGGGCCAAGCTGGCGGATGCCGGCGACCGGATCGATTCCGCCCCGCATCCAGTAGCCGACGTCAGCGGCCGCGCCGATCCGTGGTCCGCGTCCGGCGCAGACCTTGAGGATGGCGTCGGGACTGAAGTAATGGGGTGAGGCTTTCTGGTCGTGGTTGTGCAGCGCCACGTTGATGCCGTACTCGTTCGCGAACCGCTCGATGGTGTCGAGCGACTCGACTTTCGGTTCGGTCATGAATGTCTCGAGGCCGAGCTTGCGTCCGAACTCGAACACCTTGCGGCAGCCGTCTTGGTCGCCCGGGATCTCCTGGATGTAGAATGTGAGCATCCGCAACCCGGCGTCGGCCAGCTTGAGCCGGACCGCGCGCAATTCGTCATCGCTCAGGCCGGGTTCGAAGTTCTTGGGAATATCGGCGCTGACCTTCTGGAAGCTCAAACCGCCGACGTAGGGCAACCCGAGTCTCGCCGTGCGATCGATTGTTTCGAAGAGGGTGACCCTGTGGAACGTGTAAGCTTCGAGGCCGAGGCGCCAGCCGAGCTTTTCCTGGGCGCGGACCGCGGGGGTGAGCCATGCGCTCGGGGTGGTGGGGGCCGGCAAATCGCCCAGGGCGAACTGGATCGCGCCGAGGTAGAACTGGAGCATTGGGGGATCCCAGAACACGTACGGGTTGTGGGCGATGGTGCAGTAGAACGTCCGGCCCCGCCCGTAGTTGCGAATCCAGGCGAGGGCAAAATCGTTGTCCGCGCGCTCGAGCGGGGCTGCGCCGCGGCCTTTGGTCAGGTCGGTCTTTTCGGTATCAATGCTGAACAGCACGCGCACGCGATGGCGTCCGTAGGGGTCGTGGACACGGAAGAACTCGTCGCGAAACTCCCAGCCCTGGCCGCGGAAGACGGCGTTCAGCGGATGCGGCGGGTCATCGAGCCTAATGAACACGTGTTCGGTGCCCTCGCGATGGTTTGCACCGCGCGCGCCGATCATCTGGCCGAACTCGGGCCAGTCCTCGGTCGCGCCCGGCCATTGCGTGAAAGCGACGGTTGTGCCGTGCAGGCCGAGCATGCCGCCGCCGCCGGTCACGAACTCGACGAGGTTGCGTCGGAGCTCGGGATCGGTGAACAGGTTGCCGACGTTGTTGTTGAAGAAGACCGCGTCGAACTGTTCGAGGCTGTCGCGCCGGAACACCTCCGGGTCGCGGCTCACGACGGCTTGAAACGCGCCCGTCTTCTCACCCATGAGCGTGAAGGCGTGGTTGGCGTACTCGGCTGAGGGATGTCCGCCGTACCCGACGTTGCGGACAAAGAGCAGGAGCTTGCGCGGTTTCTGGGGCCGGACGATTGCCTGGGCAGGGAGGGCCAACCGAATCTTTTGCAAATCGGCATCGGGAATCGGTTTCAGGGCCGAGTCCGCGCTAATGGCTGGGGTGTTTTGGGCCAGGAGATCCCCGGCTGCCAGGGCAAGCGCGGCGGCGAGGAGCAACCCTGCTGTCCGTGCCGCTCTGTGGGCAGGTGGTCTCTGCCGTTGGAGTCGGCCCACAGGGAGAAGGCAATTGGGCGTTTTCATTCTGGGGCACAACTTCGCAGAGACCGCCCCGCAACGGCAAAGGAAATCTAGCCCGCATGGCTCTCACCTTGCGGAGTCTGACTGGCGTGTGCACCGCCGGAGTGTGAAACATGCGGGTTAGAGCAGGGCGGGCTGGGTGCCGGGGCTTTTGAGACCCAGTTTGCGGTAGCTCAACTCTGTGGCGACGCGCCCTTGAGGAGTGCGTTTGAGGTAACCTTCCATGATCAGGTAAGGTTCGTACACCTCTTCGAGGGTATCGGGTTCCTCGCCGACGGCCACGGCGAGCGAACTCACGCCGACGGGTCCGCCGCCGAACTTGACGATGATCGATTCGAGGATGCGCTTGTCCATTTCGTCGAGGCCATTCTCATCGATCTCGAGCATGGCCAGCGCCTTATCGGCGATGGCGGACGTGATTCGGCCGTCGCCCTTGACCTGGGCGTAATCGCGGACGCGGCGGAGCAGGTTATTTGCGATACGCGGCGTGCCGCGGCTGCGCCGGGCGATCTCGGTCGCCCCGTCCGGATCCGTGTCGATCGACAGGAGGCGGGCGGAGCGGATGACGATGGTTTGGAGTTGTTCGGCGCTGTAGTAATCGAGCCGTTCGCGCACGGCGAACCGGGTGAGCAACGGCGCCGTCAGGAGGCCGCTGCGTGTTGTGGCGCCAATGAGCGTGAAGCGCGGCAGGTTGAGGCGGACGCTGCGGGCGTTGGGGCCCTGGTCGATGATGATATCGAGTTTGAAGTCCTCCATGGCGGGGTAGAGGTACTCCTCGATCGTTTTCTGCAGCCGATGAATCTCATCGATGAACAGCACGTCGCCTTCTTCGAGGTTTGTGAGGAGGCCGGCCAAATCGCCCGCCTTCTCGATCGTCGGGCCGCTGGTGCACTTGAGGCCGGCGTTCATGGCTTTGGCGATGATGTGCGCCAGGGTTGTCTTGCCCAGGCCGGGAGGGCCGTTGAGGAGGATGTGGTCGAGCGGTTCCTTGCGCTGGCGGGCGGCCTGCACGGCGATCTCGATGCGTTCGCGGACCTTGATCTGGCCGGCGAACTCGGAAAACAGCGAGGGCCGCAGCGTCATCTCGAGCGCGGCGTCCGGTTTGCTTAAAGCCCCTGAAATGAGCCGATCGGCCATCGTGCGGGCGAGCATGGAGAAAGCCCGCGGGAGCGACAAGGGGAAAACTGACAACTGCTGGGTGCGGCACATCGAGGCCGCATGCCCTCACGCGACAGCATGGATGACGGCTGGAGTTAGCCCCTCACTTCCGCGCGGCAATGCGCGCGGTGGCCGAGAGGATCCATGTCGAGACTTCCTTCAAGACAGCTGGGTGGCATGTCTCTTCGATCTGGCCGTACTCGGAGATTGCCCCGGTCTTACAAGTCTGAGACAGGTGGTTCAGGCTGGGAAACTCGATCGTCTTGACGTTGTAGTTGCCGCCGTCCGCCAGGGCTTTCCGGATCGCGCCCAGATTGTCTCGGGCCGACACTTGAAGATCCTTCTCGCCGTTTACAGCCAGGACCGGGCATTTCACGGCTCTGAGTGTGGGGTGCGGGTCATACGTGAGCATGTCGCGGAACCACGGGGATGAAGCCATCCGGATTTGCCCCTCGATCATGGCATCGGTGAGCCCGACGGCGTTCCGCTGCGCCTCGGTCTGTGAGGCGATCTGCTCGTTAATGAGCTGCCGGATCCGCGTCTCCATCGCCGCCGCGTCCTTCTCCTCCCTGACGACACGGAAGATCGAGCGCTGGAGCGCCGTGTTCTTCGCCAGAGTCGCCTCGTCCGCGCCCAACACCCGGCCAATGTCCTGTCCCTGCCGAATCAGCAGATCCTCCATCGGGACACCCACACCTGCGAGCAACACGATGAACGCGACGTTGGTGGACTGGACGGCTGCCCGGGGCGCGATGATGCCTCCTTCGCTGTGGCCGAGCAGACCGATGGTGCGGGGATTGATCTCCGGGCGGCGGGCCAGCCAAGTCACCTGCGCGAGCGTGTCCTGGATGAAATCCGCGCCGTCGTGCTCGCTGACGTGCGTGAGAGGAATCCGCACCCCGCCCTGATCGAGGCTCACCATGACACCCGCCAGATCGCCTGTGGGTCCTTTGGTCAGTTCGAGAGCCAGCCGCAACTCGAGCATCGG
>CAYPUR010000029.1:0-1050 GCA_964413865.1 uncultured Verrucomicrobiota bacterium | reverse complement strand
AAATGGGTGCTGCGGCAATGCCTTTCCACCTTGCCCGGGGGCGTGCCGGAGGGCGTCTGGGCCGGGGGATCGGCGAGGGGCGCGGCCTGGGTTCGGGGCGACGCCAGCGCGGCCAGCAGCCAAGCGGCCGACATCAGGGCGATTGAACCATGGGCTTTCATATCGTGGAGGGGTGGATGTCGATTGATCGAGAGCAAGTATACGCTGGTATTCCCGGAACCACAATGCATTGCGCGGCCGGATCAGGAATTGCTTCCGGTCGTCCGGTCTTTCGGCTAACCTTGTCCGCAACACAAGGCAGACGGCGTTTTATGGGAGCACAATGGAAGCAGGCCGGACGCGAGGCTGCGGCGCAGAAGAAGGGCCAGCTTGTCAACAAACTGGTGCGCGAGTTGATTGTCGCGGCGAAGATGGGCGGCGGCGATCCGCATCTGAATCCCCGCCTGGCGGCGGCGGTCGAGAAGGCGCGCAAGAGTTCAGTGACGCGCGACACCATTGAACGCGCCATCAAGAAGGGCACGGGACAGGGTGCGGATTCGGCCGCGATCGAGTCGGTGATTTACGAGGGGTTCGCGCCGAACAAGGTTCCCGTCATTGTCGAGTGCCTGACCGACAACCGGAATCGGACCGCGCCCGAGATCCGGCATTTGTTTCAGGCGGGGAGCCTGGGGACTCCCGGGAGTGTCGCGTGGATGTTCGATCACGTCGGACTGATCGAGGCGCACCACGGCGGTTCCTCGCTCGATCTGGAGACCGTGGCGATCGAGGCTGGCGCTCAGACTGTGGAATCGTGGGCGGATTCGGATGTGCCCGAAGGCCGGCTGGGGGCGCGATTCACGTGCGAGCGCAACGATCTCGTCGGAGTGGCTCGCGGTCTGACGTCCGCGCAATGGACCGTGGTGACCTCCGAAATGGCTTTTGTGGCAAAGACCCTGATCGATCTGTCCTCCGATCAGCGCCAGCAGGTTGTCGACTTCCTGAACGCCCTGGACGATCACGACGATGTCCATCGCGTCTACGCCGCGCTCAAGTAGAGTTTTGCACTCGATT
>CAYPUR010000028.1:24127-30855 GCA_964413865.1 uncultured Verrucomicrobiota bacterium | reverse complement strand
TGTGCACCGGCGCTGCCAGCACCCCTCCCACACACATCCCCCTCCAACCACCGTTTGAACCGGATTTCTCGTGCGGGGGGGTTCTGTGGCGGGGTTTCTTGCGGACCGGTCCGACTATGCTACAATTGGCTGACATTATGGCAAAGCAGACGTTTCGTTTTAAGAGTCCCGGCGCACTGAGCGTGCTGTTGGTCGGAGATTTCACCCATTGGCAGGAAAAGCCGATCGCGATGAGGAAATCGGCTCAGGGGATTTGGAGGGCGAGCGTGGACCTGCCACCGGGGGTTTACCATTACCGGTTCATGGTCGATGGGGAATGGCGCGACGATCCCGAAAGCACACTGCGGGTCCCCAACCCGTTCGGGACGGAAAACGCCGTTCGCAAAGTCACCTGACCGTCGGCGCAATCCCCAGCCCAACAGCTTTCAAGGCGTGACGGGTCCGATAGACGGGCCGGCCTCGGGACGAAGGCTGTGTCTCGGTGCAATCCCGGGGTCTGTGGCACACTCTCGTCTCCCGTTCCCTGCCCTCGCGGCGTTTCGTTCGGGTTCGCTTTGGGCTCAACCGCGGCTCAACTGCGGCGTGATCCGCTCGAAGCCAACAATGCGGCGTCCCCCTGAATCTTCGGAGGCAGGACGGCCAGTTTCACGCCGGGATTGCGCTCGGCGAAGAAATTGCAGGACCACTCCTCGGTGAACAGGATCACGGTCTGAGCGGCGACATCGAGCGCCAGACGCGCTCCGGAGGGCAGTGTCGCCTCGTCCACCGCTCCGTCCACCACCCAGCGGAGCAACTGCCACGGCGCCGGTTCGAGTCGGGACTCGGCGCCGTACTCGGTCTGCAAGCGGTACTGGACCACCTCGAACTGAAGCGGGCCGACCGCGCCGAGCAGGGCGACGCGCTGGGTGGCGCTGGGGACCCGGAACGATTGCACCACCCCTTCTTCGAGCAGTTGGGCCAGCCCCTCGCGAAAGCGCTTGAACTGCGCCGTGCTCGCGCTGTGCAGCCACGCAAAACTCTCCGGTGCGAACCGCGGGATTTCGTCGTATCGCAATGCCGGATTCTCCGCGAGCGTGTCGCCGATCCGGAACTCGGAATGGCCGACCAATCCGACCACGTCTCCTGCGTACGCGACGTCCACCGTCTCGCGTTTGCGTCCGAAAAGCTTGTGCGAACTGGCCAGCCGCACCCGCTTGCCCGTCCGGGTGTGAATGACTGTCATATCGCGCTCGAATCGTCCGGAGCAGATGCGGACAAAGGCCAGGCGGTCCCGATGGTTGGGGTCCATGTTGGCCTGCATTTTGAAGATGAACCCCGAGAACCCGTCTCCAGCAGGCGACACCAGGTGTCCGTTCGCCGCGCGCGGCTGAGGTGTCGGCGCGAGCTCGAGAAATGCCTCCAGCAGAAGCTGGACGCCGAAATTGTGCACCGCGCTGCCAAAGCAGACCGGCGTTTGTTCCCCTGCCAGGATCCGCGCCGGGTCGAAGCGCGATCCGGCGCCCGCGAGCATGGCCAGTTCCTCGACGACGCGCGTGTAATCATCGGCGGGCAGGGCGTCCTTAACGGCGGGATCCCCGAGATCATGCACCGAGACCGGGGCGCGGAAGGCCCCGCCCGCCACGCGTTCGAAGAAGTGCACATGCAGCGAACGGCGGTCATAGACGCCGCGGAAGTCGGCGCCGTCGCCCAGCGGCCAGTTGAGCGGACACGGGTGCAGGCCAAGAACCCGTTCGAGTTCGTCCAGCAGCGTCAACGGATCCCGCGCCGGGCGATCGAGTTTGTTCATGAAGGTGAAGATGGGGATGCCGCGCTGGCGGCAGACCTCGAACAGCTTGCGGGTCTGGCTCTCGATGCCCTTGCCCGCGTCGATGACCATGACCGCGGCGTCCACAGCCGTCAGGACGCGGTAGGTATCTTCCGAGAAATCCTTGTGGCCGGGCGTATCGAGCAGGTTGACGCAGTACCCGCCGTACTCGAATTGCAGCACCGTCGAGCTGACGGAGATGCCGCGCTTCTTCTCGAGCTCCATCCAATCCGACGTGGTGGCGCGCTGGTGCTTGCGCGCCGTCACTGATCCGGCCAACTGCACGGCGCCGCCGTAGAGCAACAGCTTCTCCGTCAACGTCGTCTTGCCCGCGTCCGGGTGCGATATGATCGCAAACGTCCGACGGCGCTTCACATCTTCTTCAAAAGGCAATGTCTTCATGACTCGGTTCGTTCCCCAACATCTTCGATCAGGCGAGTCGTTGTTTCCGTCACAATCCGGCCCGGATGGCTGCGTGGAACATCCGCTGCACGGAGAGCGGAGGCCGGGACGTCGGGCGCGAAATGGGTCGGGGAAGACAAGAACGCCCGGCCAGCCCGGCTGGCGGGATGGAGGCGATTAGGGTGGAGTCAGAGTGCGGGCGCTCGCCGCGCCTCGGGCGTTGTGAACGCGGACCCGATCGCTCAATGATGTCACCGTCAAGAATCTCACGAACGTCACTCTACCACGAACGGCAGGCCCGGCGGCAAGACTTTCTCTTTTCGCAGACTGGAACCCGGCGTAATCTGCCGCCGATGAATATCCGCTTGGTCCTTGTCCTCGTATGGGCGTGCGCGTGGCACGTTCGCCTGCCGGCGGCAGATCCGCCGATCGCGGCGCAATCGACGCCGCCAAGGCTGCGTGTGGCTGTGTTCGACATCGATGCGACGCCGCCCGTCGGGTCGCAAATGGCCTACGATCCGGTCACCAACCGATGGGATCTCGGATTGCGGGCGCGCGGAATCGTTCTGTCGGGGGCGGGCGATCCGATCGTGCTCTGCGCCGTGGACTGGATCGGGATCGCCAACGAAGGCCATGACGCGTTTCGCGGGGCCCTCGCCCGGGCCGCCGGCACATCGGCCCGCCGCGTGGCCGTGCACTCACTGCACCAGCACGACGCCCCGGATTGCGACTTCTCGGCTGAGCGCATTCTCAAGGAAGCCGGGCTCGATGCGCGCCAGTACGAGGGCGCCTTTCAGCGCGAGGTGATTGCGAATCTCGAGCGGGCCGTGGCCGCGTCCCTGTTTCGAGCGCAACCGGTGACCCATCTGGGACTGGGCGAGGCGCGCATCGAGCAAGTCGCCTCGAACCGGCGCCTTCTGGGCGAGGACGGCAAGGTGCGGGCGACACGCTGGACGACCACCCTCGATCCTGCCCTCCGCGCCGAGCCCGAGGGCACGATTGACCCTGTCGTGTCGCTGGTCAGTTTCTGGAACGGGGAGCGACCGGTGGCCGTCCTGAGCTACTACGCCACCCACCCGCAGAGTTATTACCGCACCGGCCTCCCGAATCCAGACTTCCCCGGCCTGGCCCGGTTTCTACGCCAACTGGCCGTGCCGTCCGCCCTGCATGTCCACTTCACCGGTGCAGCCGGCAATCTGGGCGCGGGCAAATACAACGACGGGGCGCCCGAGAACAGGCTGCGTCTGGCGGAGCGGCTCGCCGCCGGCATGCGCCGCGCCTGGGAGGCAACTGAGCGCCGGCCCATATCTCCCGACGACGTAAACTGGAGCGTCGAGTCCGTGGCACTGCCTCCCGCGACACACCTGAGCGCGGCCGCACTCGAAGCCGCTGTCCGTGGCGATCCAGGCGCACCCCCAGCCTCAAGCACGGCGTCCCGGCTCGCCTGGGTGCGCCGCTGCGAGTCCGGACAGCACCTGGAAGTGTCGTGCCTAACGCTGGGTCGGGCCCGGCTGCTGCATCTTCCGGGCGAGCTGTTTGTCGAATACCAGCTCGCCGCCAAAGCGATGCGTCCGGAGCTATTCGTGGCCATGGCCGCGTATGGAGACTACGCCCCGTGGTACATCGGCACCGCCCTGGCTTACCAAGAGGGCGGGTACGAGACCAGCCCCGAGGCCTCGAACGTCGCGCCGAGGGCCGAGGCCGTCCTGCTGAACGCGATCCGCAAACTGCTCATCGAGCCGACCCATGAGACGGATGCTCTCCCTGACCAAGGCTCGAAGAGCCAGCAGTCCTCACTTGACGTGCAGGGCCTTGACGCCGGGTGAGGACACCCGGCCGACACCACCGGAGAATGCATCGGTTGTAGGCCGGGGCGCCTGACCCGCCATTTGCACCGATGTCTGTCTCCGCGCCGCGTGAGGGCACGCGGCCTACACCATCGCTCTCTGCCACGCTGGCCGGCTCCCCTGTCTTCCGGCAGGCAGACCCGACCCGGCGTTCTAACCGTTGTCAGAATCAGAATCGCTGTCGGAGAGCCAACCCGACTTGACAAGGCTGCGTCGCCTGTACAAATAAAGTGGCCGTTCGAGTTGCGGCCGCGCGCGGGATCGCAGATTGGGAGCTGAGGCCTGCCCCCCGCCCGGGCCGCCGATAAGATTTGAAGTTAAGGAACAGACTTATGCGAATGCGACAACGCCAAACCCTGCTCGGCCTGGTCATCGCCAGCCTCGCCGGCCTGTGGACCGCGCTGGCGGCCCAGACCGATGCGACCGCAGATCTCCCGGACCGGCGCATCACCGCCGCGCTCCAATACCCCGGCATCACGCTCGGCCCCGACGACACCCTGAGCGTCGACCTTCTGATCAAGAACCGCGGACGCAGCGATGAAACCGTTTTGATCGAGGTCATCGAGAAGCCGGAAGACTGGACCGCCGATATCAAGCGCTACGGAACCGTTGTGAGCGGCGTCTTCGTGGCCTCGATGGAAGACCAGACGTTGAACCTCGCAGGCGCGCCCACGAACAAGGAAACCAAGAAGCTTCCCCCCGGCACCTATCGTTTCGTCGTGAAAGCCCAAACGGCCGACGGCACCCTCACCCAATCGTCCGCGATCGTCGTGACTGTCGTCTCCGCGGAGAAGGCGTCCGAGCGCGTCAGCATCGAGACCTCCTATCCAACGCTCCGCGGGCCCTCGGGCGACAAGTTCCAGTTCTCTTTGGACGTGCGGAACGACACCGGCCAGGACGCCGTGTTCAACTTTCGCGCGACGACGCCGCCGGGCTGGGAGGCATCGTTCAAGCCCGCGTACGAATCCAAGCAGATCAGTTCGCTCCAAATCGGCGCCAACTCGAGCAAGACGGTCGAGATGGAGGTCACCCCGCCCTACAACGCCCAGGCCGGCGAATACGATTTCAAGGTCGAGGCGCAATCGCCCAAAGCCAGGGCCGAGACGGACGTGAAGGTGGTTCTCACGGGCACTTATAGTCTGAAGGTGGGCACTTCGAGCGGCCTGCTGTCGCTGGTGACCGAGCGCGGACGCAAGAGCACTGTCACGTTGCTGGTGCAGAACTCAGGCTCGGCCGCGCAGCGCGAGGTGCGATTCGAGGCCTTCAAGCCCGAAAACTGGAAGGTCGAGTTCACGCCCGAGACGATCGAGGATCTGGAGCCCGGCGCCATCAAACAGACGGAGATCGGCATCACCCCCGCCGAAGAGGCGCTCATCGGCGATTACTCGGTCAGCATCCAGACCGAAGGCGAGAAGGCCAACCAGGAAACCGAGCTCCGCGTCACCATCCGCGCCGCATCCGCCTGGGGTTGGATCGGCGTGGGCATCATCGCGCTCGTCATCCTCGGGCTGGCCGCGGCCTTCCGCATCCTCGGACGGCGCTGATCGCGTCCCGTCATGACCCGGACCGCATCGGGTGTTGCGATGCTATGGCCAGCATCCAAACCGACCAACTAACCCGCCGCTACGGACGCCAGGCGGCGGTGGACGGACTCTCGCTCGAGATTGGCGAGAGGGAGATCTTCGGCTTCCTCGGACCCAATGGTGCAGGCAAGACCACCACCATCCTCATGCTGCTCGGCCTCACCGAGCCCACCTCCGGACGGGCCCGCGTTCTCGGATATGACCCGGCGCGCGACCCGCTGCAGATCAAGCGCCAAGTTGGTTACCTGCCCGAGAATGTCGGTTTCTACGACGATCTTACGGGACGCGAGAACCTCCGGTACATGGGCCGGCTCAACCGGTTGTCCGAGGCCCAGGCCCCCACGCTGATCGATGAGGCCTTGTCCACCGTCGGTCTCGAGGGCGAAGGGGAAAAGTTGGTGGGCGCTTATTCGCGGGGCATGCGGCAGCGGTTGGGGATTGCGGAGCTGCTGGTCAAGAACCCGAAGCTCCTGATCCTGGACGAGCCAACACTCGGCCTCGATCCCGACGGCACGAACAGGATGCTCGAACTCATCGTCTCCCTGCGCCGCGAGCGCGGCATGACGGTCATGCTCTCCTCCCACCAACTCGAGCAGGTGCAGCGCATCTGCACGCGCGTCGGCATCATGATCAAGGGGAAACTCGCCGCCCTGGGCAGTCTCGATGAACTGTCCAAAGGCGGGGTCGGAGACAAGGCGGGGCCGAATCTCGAGGAGATTTACATGCGATACTTCAAGGAGGCCTGAGCCATGTGGACCATTTGTCGCAAAGAACTGGCTGACCACTTCGGGTCCATCCGATTCCTGATCCTCTTTTGCCTCATCCTGATGGTGGCGCTGGTGTCCACCTACATGGCCGCCACGCACGTCCGGGAAGCCCTCGATGGCGTGTCCAAGCCATCCCAGGTGTTCCTCCTCCTGTTCACCACGCCCGGCAAGTTCTTCTCACTCGTCCAGTTCATCGCGTTCTTCGGACCGCTCCTCGGGATCATCATGGGTTTCGACGCCATCAACCGCGAGCGACAACACCGGACCCTGGGCAAGCTGGTCTCCCAGCCCATCTACCGCGACGCCATCGTCAATGGCAAATTCC
>CAYPUR010000028.1:8463-24117 GCA_964413865.1 uncultured Verrucomicrobiota bacterium | reverse complement strand
GGCCTGGGCCTCATGACGGTCGGCGTCGTCCCGGGCATCGAGGAGATCGGGCGTCTGGCCGTCTATCTCCTGGTCAGCATCGCCTACGTGTCGTTTTGGCTCGGATTGGCCATTCTCTTCTCGGTCCTGTTCAGGTCGCTGGCGACCTCCGCGCTCGCGGCCGTGGCGCTTTGGATCTTCTCCGCGTTCTTTGTCGGGTTCCTTGCCGATTTGGCGGCTGACGCCGTCCGGCCCATCCGCAATCCGCGCGATCCCGAGGAGATCGTCGCCAACCGCCGCTTTGCAGACGCCTCGAGCCTCGCCTCCCCCGCCGTTCTCTATTCCCAGGCCACTTCTACAATCCTCGACCCGTACCGACGCACCCGCAGCAATTTGGTCCTGACCGGTCCGATGGAACGGCTCTCGCTCGAACGTTTCGAAAGGCCCCTGCCCCTTGACCAGTCGATCCTGGTCGTCTGGCCCTACCTGACCCTCCTGGCCGCGATGACCCTGGTCTGTTTCGGACTCTCCTACGTCGTCTTCATGCGCCAGGAAATACGGTCCGTTTAGCCCGGATTTCTCACCACTGGGAAGATGACAACGAAATCCGGGCTGGGGCAAAACCGCGCCGGGTTTGAGGGAGGGACGAAGGCAACGGAGTATTGGTTCGCAACTGCGTTTCCCTCCACGATCAGCCCCCTACTTCCCCTTGTCCCGGCGCGGTTTTGTCACAGCCCGGAACACTGTGTCCTCGTCGCGGCACGAGATTTCCGCGCGCCAGATCGGATTCGTCCTACCAGTCTCTCGGGATGACCACCAGGCAGACATCCGGATTGCCGCGCCTGTTCGAGGTGAACTCCACGCATTGCCCTCTGAGATCCCAGCCGGCGTGGGGATGCAGCCCTTTGCTGCCATACACGCGATGGCCGGTGAGCAGTTCGACTGCGAAAGCTGGATGCCGGGCACACCGGCGACCCATGCGCCCGGGCCGATGATCCGGATTTCACCCGTCTTGAAGTCGAGCACTTTCACTGTGCCTTCCTCCCGATCCCCCTCGTGGTGGAATCCGCCCAGGAACGTCATTTGGTCGTTCACCCACCAGCACTCGTGGGTGGCGAGCTCGCCCGGCACCTGATAGAAGGCCGGAATGGCCTGGCGGGAATGGGCATTCAAGGTCCAGATGCGGGCGCGATACGCGTCGGGTGGATCCAGAGGCGCCCAGTCGCCGCCGGTCTCGTAGGTGCGGCTCATCGAGACAACGTCGGGACGGTGCCGATGGAACTGCAGGTGGTCCGGCTTGAAGCCGAGTTTGGCCGCGGGACGCATGGCGCCCGCCCCCAGACCGTAGAATCCGATTCCAATCGCCACTCGCAAATGCCCCCCGCCTTGACTGCATGGAGACGATCGCCCTTCACCGATGCCACGCGACTGCCCAGGCTGGACATGTTCTCCTCCGTTGCCCCGGGCCGGCGGTGGCATGGATCATCCTCGGATGCGTCGGCGTCGAACCGGAGCGCCCAAGGACCGTGCGGACGGGGGGCGATGTTCTGGTCTGCGGGGAATTGGTCAGTGTGGCGGACGCGGGGATGTCTCAGGGGGTGCATCATGACTTGGTCCGGATGTGAGTTTGCATTTGACTGGCCTGCATCCTCACCCGGAACCCCGGGATTCCTCGCCCTGTTCGGCGTGCCGTGAGCCGACATGGTCCCCAATCACGCGGGACCGGACAAAGGACGCGTCGGGGCCGGCCGCTCAATACTCGCGCGCCTTGTTCTGGCCGGGCGCCGGGACGGGATACCTGCCCTCGGCATCGGCCTGCAACGGCGCGGGTGAGTCCATGTTGAAGGCGTCCACCGTCGGCGCGAATTCGTGCTCGCAGTTAAGCATATCGTCATACGTGACGATTTGGCCGGTGTGCGCCGCCATGCGCCCCATCGAGGTGACAAGGCTGGCGATCGCGCCACGCGCCGCTTCGTTGTAGGGGGTGTCCTGACGGATGGCCTGGATGAGATCGTCCCATTCCAACTGGTACGGGCTGGGCTCGGGCTGCGGAAAGGCCCAGGTCATGTCGGCGCGGGTGAAGTTCTGGCCCTTGAACAGGCGCACCCGCCCGGGCGAGTGGGACGACGTCGAGATGATGGCCGATCCTTTCGTGCCGTGTCCGTAGCTGGCGAACTCGCTGTGGCAGCCGGCCTGGCTGCGCCCGATGTAGAAGAATTTCGTCCCGTCGGCGAACGTGTACTCGACCGAGTAGTTGTCGAAATTCTGGTCGACCGAATTGCCCCGGAAATGCCGCCCGCCGCTCCCATGCGCCTGGATCGGCCAGGCGTTCTTCATCCAGCAGCATTCGTCGATCTGGTGGATGTTGAAGTCGCTGAACAACCCCCCGCTGGCCCAGAGAAAGGCGTGGAACCGTTGGATCTGGTAGAGCAGTTCGCTGCGGTCGGCCGGACGCGGCCCGGCCGTGCCGGCGGCGCCGCCCATCCGGTAGGCGCGCAGCAGCATCAGGTCGCCGATCTCGCCCTGCAGGATGCGGTCATGGAGTTCCTGACGGCCCTTGCAGTGGCGCACCATGAGTCCGACGCCCACCTTGAGCTTCTTGCGATCCGCCTCCTCGGCCAGGGCCAGCATTTTGCGTGTGGTGGGACCGTCCACGGTGACCGGTTTCTCCATGAACACGTTCAGACCCTTGGCGATGGCATAAGTGAAATGAACCCACCGGAACGCAGGCGGCGTGGCGAACAGGGCCACATCGCCCGCCTTCAGGCAATCCATCGCTTTGCGATAGCCGTCGAACCCGATGAACCTGCGCTCGGCCGGGACATCGACGCGATCTCCGAACTTCTTCTTCAGGCTTGCGTAACTGCCCTCGAGCTTTCTCTCAAACACGTCGGACATCGCGACCAGCTTGATGGGACCGCTCTTGGTCGACAACGCGTTGTCCGCCGCCCCCGTCCCCCGCCCCCCGCAGCCGATGAGGCCGACCTGGATCAGGTCGCTGCCGGCGGCATGCACGTGCGGAAGGGCGACCCCGGCAAGGGCCGACGCCGCGGCCAGACGCCCCGTCTTCTGGATAAAGACGCGGCGCGAGGTGAGGTGTGTGTCGGGGGACAGGGGCGCTGGAGCGTGTGTGTTCATAGGCGTGTGTCTGGATTGCAGTTCTGGAAATGGCACGACGCGCAGGACCGTATGTCGAGAGAAATCTCAGCCAAAGGACCGCGGCCGGTGCATCTGGTTTCTGTTGGTGTTCTGTCGCCCGGTGAGGGCACCGGGCCTACACCGGATGGAGACTCTCGGCGGAGGCCGCGCGCCCCCACGCGGCGCAAACTCCATTGCAACTGATAAACGAGAGATGCACTGGACCGCGGCACGGCGCCAACTCATGAAGACGAAAAGGCCGGAGGGAAGACGTCTCCCCGACCAATGCGGTCGCAGACCGTGCTCGTGCGCGACGAGGACGTCCCCGCTTGAGATTCGCGGGCCGGGCAATCGGCACCGGCGCGGTCAAGGCGCGTTGGCTGGGGCCTTGAGCACGTAGCCGACGCCGCGAAGCGTTTGAATGAGGGCCTTGTCCGGATCCACCTTCGCACGAACGCGATGGACAAGGACATCGACGACGTTGGTTTGAGGATCGAAGCTGTAATCCCAGACATGTTCGAGGATCATGGTCTTCGTCACCACCCGCCCGGCATTGCGCATCAGGTACTCGAGGAGGGCGAACTCCCGCGACTGGAGGTCAATCCGCTGGCCGGCGCGCGTTGCCTCGCGATTCATGAGGTCGAGGGTCAGGTCGCCCACGGTCAGGCGGACCGGCTCGGGCGTCTGAGAGGCGCGGCGGATGAGCGCCTGCACACGGGCAAGCAGCTCCGAGAAGGCAAACGGTTTGGTGAGATAATCGTCGGCGCCCGCCTGCAGGCCCCGAACGCGGTCATCGACGCTCGCACGCGCGCTCAGGAAAATGACGGGGACGCGCATGGTTTCGGCGCGGAGGCGCCTGACCAGGCTGAGCCCGTCGAGCTTCGGCAGCAGGATATCCACGACCGCGGCGTCGTAGTTGGTGATGCTGGCGAGTTCGAGCCCGCGCTCGCCATCGGATGCAATGTCGACGGCAAAGCCGGCCTGTTTGAGGCCCTTGACCACAAACGAGCCGATCTTGGGATCGTCTTCCACGACCAGAATTCTCACGACGTCGCTCATCATGGGCAGATCGACAGGCTCTTCAAGTGGAGAGTGCATCGAGCCGGGAGAGAGTGCGTGTTGAACCGTGGAGGGCGGACGCCGCCGCGGAAAGGGCCAAACGAGAACGCCTGCGAGCGTTCGACTCGCAGGCGTGCGTGTCACACGGACAGTGCAGGTCGGCGTCTACTTGCCCTCGGACTCGTCGACGACAAGGTAGTGTCGATTCCCTTCACGCCAGACCCTCAACAGTGTGGTCTTGTCCTTCGCCTGCCCGGTCATCTGTACGGCATCGTCGGCGTTGCGCACGGGTTCCCTATTGATTTCCAGGATCACGTCGCCCCGGCGCAACCCCGCATCCGCGGCGGCGGAATAGGCTTCCACATCCGTGACCAGTGCGCCCTGCAGATTGGCGGGCAGCTCGAGCTGACGCCGTGTCTGGGCGTCCAGGTCGGACACCGTCACGCCGTTGAGCGTGCCTTCGTCCTGCGGCTTTGCGGAGTCGGCGCGTGCCAGTGGTGCGCTGTCGGGCAGTTCTTTGAGAGTGACCTCGATGGTCTTGATCGAGCCGTCTCGAATGATCTTGAACGGGACCTCCGTGCCGGGCTTGGTCTGAGAGACCGTGAGTCTGAGCTGCCGGCTGTCCTTGACCACTTTGCCGTTAAACTCGGTGATGACATCGCCTTCCTTGATTCCGGCCCGTTCGGCCGGGCTCTTCGGGGCAACATCGCCGATGAGTGCGCCCGCCCGATCTGTGAGGCCGAACTTGCTGGCCAGGGCGGGTGTCAGATCCTGGATGATGACCCCGAGGTAACCGCGCGCCACGCGGCCATCCTGGGTGAAGCTCTCCATCACATACTTGGCCAGGTTCGTCGGGATGGCGAAGCCGATGCCCTGGTTGCCGCCGGTCCGGCTGAGGATGGCCGTGTTGATGCCGATCAAGCGGCCTTCACCGTCGACAAGTGCGCCGCCGGAGTTGCCGGGGTTGATCGCCGCGTCGGTCTGGATGAAGTCCTCGTAATCGAGGCCCATGTTGGCGCGCCCCTTGGCGCTGACCATGCCCATGGTCACGGTCTGGCCGATCCCGAAGGGATTGCCAATGGCGAGGACCAGGTCGCCCACCTCGATCCGATCGCTGTCGGCCATCTCGATGAACGGCAGATCCTTGCCCTCGACCTTGAGAACGGCCACATCGGTCTTGGGATCTTTGCCGACGACCTTGGCGCTGAATTCGCGCCCGTCCTGAAGGGCCACTTTTACCTCGTCGGCGCTGTCCACCACGTGGTTGTTGGTCAGGATGTACCCTTCGGCGCTGACAATCACCCCCGACCCGACACCCTGCTGCCGGGGCACCGGCATCTCGCGGTAAAGGCCGCGACCGCCGCGATTGGGGCCAAAGAACCAGCCGAATGGATCCTCAGGCAGAAACCCCTCGGGAGATCCCATGGTCTTGGGCTTTGTCGTGGTGTAGACCCGTACCACGCTCGGGCTGACCTTCTTCACCACGGGTGCAAAGCTGGTCGTGAATCGAGCCGGGCGATCGGCGGGCTTCTCGTCGGCCGTCACGCTGACGGCTGTCTTCTCGGTCTTCGCCGACGGATCCTCGCTCTTGATCCCGGTTTGCTCGATGGCGAGGGCGACGGTTGCGGCAGCAATAACGCCGCCCCAGGCCATTAAGGGAAGGCGTTTCCATATTCGCTTCTGTTGGGCTCTCATAGTCGTGTCCTTCATGTTCGTCGTTGTCGTTGTGTCTGTTTCCATCTGTCAGCTTTCGTTCTTCTTGCCTGCCAGAATAGACCACACCGACATGACGCGAGCCTTTCGGGATCATTACATGTCTGTAAGGAACGAAGCCGCATCGACGAGCCGGCTTTCGCCCTCGCCGGTGTTGACGGCGGCTTGGGGTTCGGCGCGGTGCGTTCATTGTGATGATTCGGATCGAGGGGTTTCGAGTGCCAGCCGGGCGGCGACCTGGGCGACATCCTTGTCGCCGCGCCCGGAAAGGTTGACGATCACCACTTGGTCGGGATGCATGCGCGGGACCCGCTCGATGGCTGCCGCAAGTGCGTGGGCCGATTCGAGGGCCGGAATGATGCCCTCGATTTTCGCCAGGCGCATGAAGGCCGCGACCGCCTGATCGTCAGTCGCGTAGCCGTACTCGACGCGCTGCCGATCCCGCAGCCAGGCGTGCTCGGGCCCGACCGCCGCGTAATCAAGGCCGGCGGAGACGCTGTGAGTGCGCTGGATCTGGCCGTGTTCGTCCTGGAGAAGATAGCTGCGCGTGCCCTGAAGGACGCCCAGCGACCCGCCCTGAAAGCGGGCCGCGTGTTTGCCGGGCAGGATCCCTTCGCCGCCCGCCTCGACGCCGAGCATCTTCACCGACGCATCATCGAGGAACGGGTAGAAGAGTCCGATGGCATTCGAACCCCCACCGACGCAGGCGATGAGGAGATCGGGCAGACGCTTCTCCTGTTCCAGCACCTGGCGGCGCGCTTCATCCCCGATGATGCGTTGGAAATTGCGGACCATGACCGGGTAGGGATGGGCGCCGTAGGCCGTGCCCAGGATGTAGTGTGTGCTGCGGATGTTGGTCACCCAATCCCGCATGGCCTCGTTGACGGCCTCTTTCAAGGTCTGCTGGCCGGCCTGCACCGGGACCACCTCGGCCCCAAGCATCTTCATGCGATAGACATTGAGGACCTGCCGCTCGCAGTCCACCGCTCCCATGTAAATGACGCACTCGAATCCGAACATCGCGGCCACAGTCGCCGTCGCCACGCCATGCTGGCCGGCCCCGGTCTCGGCGATGACGCGCTGCTTGCCCATGCGGCGGGCCAGGAGGATCTGGCCGATGGCGTTGTTGATCTTGTGCGCGCCGGTGTGAAGCAGATCTTCCCGTTTAAGGTACACCCTGGCGCCGCCCAACTCGCGGGTCAACCGTTCGGCCAGGTAGAGCGGCGTGGGGCGCCCGCAAAACTCCCGCAGATAGTACTCAAACTCCCGGCGGAATTCGGGATCCTGTTGCGCCTTGAGATACTCGGCTTCGAGTTCCAGGAGCGGGTGCACCAATGTCTCGGGAACAAATCGCCCACCGTAGACCCCAAAGTGGCCTTGTGTGTCTGGCAAATCCGGTCCGGCAACCACAGTCATGAGACGCAGGCTAGAAACAAGGCCGCTCAGAGTCGAGCGCCGAACTATGGCAGAAGCGTGTCCCGAATCCCCGGCCCTATGACGGGCTGCGGAACCCGGCTTGCCCTGCGCAGGCATCTGCCGTCTAATCCCGCCCGTGATCTTGCCGCTGAGTGACGCACCGAACCCGCGTGGCGTGCCGATTGTCAATTACACGCTGATCGCGATCAATGTCGCGATCTACCTTTTCATCACCTGGCCAATGAGCCGCCAGGCGGTGGACCGGAGCGATCCGCATCTGCGGGCCTACATGATGGCCATCCGCGAGAGTCTGCCGCCCGGCATGCCCCTCGAACTCGCGGTGCGGAGCGTGTCCGCGTACGATCTGGTTGTCTTCCGGCACGGATTCCGCCCCGCGGCTCCTCAACTGGTCGATTTGTTGACGTCGGTGTTCCTGCATGGCGGGTTCATGCACCTATTTGGGAACATGTTGTTCCTCTGGATCTACGGCGACAATGTCGAGCATCGTCTCGGGCGGATGCGTTATGCGCTCTGGTACCTGCTGACCGGCGTGGCCGCCACGCTCTTTTACACCCTGTTTGCCCCCGGATCGAAGCTCCCTCTGGTCGGCGCGTCCGGCGCCATTTCCGGGGTGCTGGGCTTCTACTTTCTCTGGTTTCCCCGCAACACGGTGCGGCTGTTCGTGTTCCTGTTCCCCTTCTTCATGAACACGGTTCAGATCCCCGCCCGGATCGTCTTGGGCTTTTACCTGCTTATCGACAATTTGCTGCCGTTCGTTTTCACCGCGGGCCGCGCCGCGGGCGGGGTTGCCCACGGAGCCCATATCGGCGGCTTTGTCGCCGGCCTGGCCGCAGCATGGCTCATCAGCCGGCGCGAGGTGCAAAAGACGCCTCGATCCTATCGTTCCTCCGCCACAACGGGGTCCGAAAAACCGTCCACGTCGCTCGCCGAGGCGATGCGGAGCGGTCTGTTCCCGGAGGCGGCGCGGGCGTATTTCGCCCTCGGCCCCGATCAGACTCGCCGCCTGCTCGCCCCATCCGATTCGCTGGCGCTGGGGAACTGGCTGGAGCGGAGCAACCAAACCGAGGCTGCCCTCGTCGTGTACCGGCGGCATTTGCGGGATTATCCGGGCGGGCCCGGAGCGGCCGAGGCGCATCTGCGCGCGGGCTTGATTCAACTGGAGGTGTTCGGGCAACCGGTCCCGGCGTACCAGCATTTTCTCGATGCGCTCGAGTCGAATCCCTCGCCCGAGGTGGCCGAGCGTGCCCGTGCCGCTTTGCAGACGATCGCAGGACTCCAAAAGTACCCGCTGCGCGGTGCTACGCGTCCGCCGGGCTAGAGTTGGCTCATCGCCTCGATCGCCGGTTGACACGGGAGGGTGGGATCGGATGCAAACCCGCGCAACGCTGACAGCGCGCCCTTCCAACAGAAGGACAGCGGTGCCAACAGCGCATCCTCTGCCGTTGGCGGCTCGGGCAGGCGGTTCTCGATGGCCAGGGCGCAGCCCAAGGGAAGGACGGCGTCCAGCGCTGCCGCTCGCGCCTCTTCCTCGAGTTCGCCACCGGCGAGCAATCGCGCCATTTTCAGTTTGCGCTCAGCCTGCCGTCTATAACCGGCTGCCTTCAGACGCTGGGCGTCGGGCAACGGCGGTGGAGCACTGTCCGCGCCGGGCGCCGGCACCAGCGAACGCACGGCCCGCGTCGTGCGGGTTACCAGCCCGGCGTCGATCAATCGCTGGACGGCTTCGTCTACGGCCCGATCGATGACTTCGAGTCGGACCGGGGCCAGAGGATCGCCTGAGCCGGCGCCAAAATACTCCTCATGCAGTTCGGCAAGCCGGTCGCGCCAGAGAGCCGCATCCCGGTCGACCACAAGATAGAGAATCGAGTGTTCGCCGTGCGCGGGGCAGCGCTCCTCGCAGCGCACGCAGATCTCGGCCAGTCGCTGCTGCGCTTCCTGCGCGAACCCCAGGGCGCGATCGGCGAGCAGGACCTTCTTTGGCGGGGCGGATGTGGCGGGCAACGCGGGCGCAGAGCCCATGAGCTGCTGCAATTTCGCCAGAAACGACTGACGCCCGCTGCGGAGCTTGATTTCGGCCAGGTTGCCCCGTCGATCAAGGACACCGTCGGCCAGGGCCTGTTTGCTCGACAGCGTGTCGAGCATCCGGTGTTCAAGGGTGTTCTCCGAAACGAGGTTGATGACGGTCACGGCGCGCGTCTGGTGCTTGCGCCACGCCCGAGCAATGCGCTGTTCGAGCTTGGCCGGGTTCCAGGGCAGGTCGCAGTTGACGACCACAGTCGCGGCCTGGAGGTTCAGGCCCGCCGCGCCCGAATCGGTGCTCAGGAACACGCGGCATTGGGGATCGGATTTGAAGGCGTTGATTTCGGCGCGGCGTTTGCGCTGGGGGACGGAACCTGTATGCCATGCGTAGCCCACGCCCACTTGCGCGCACTGTTCTCGAACCAGTTCGAGCATGCGTTCCCACTCCGAGAACACCAGCACCTTCACGTCCGCGTTGTCCTTGCACTCCTCGAGAATCCGGGTCAACTCGGCGAGCTTCGGGCAGGACCGGCTTTGAGGATCGAGGATGTAGTTGGTGTCGCAAATCATCCGCATCATGGCGAGATGCCGCAGAAGCCTCTCCGACTCGGCCTGGCTCAGGGGGCGGCGCGCGGCGAGATGCGCCAGGCGCGCCACGACGGTGTAATGGTCGTCATACGCTGTCTTCTGTTCGCCGCTCAGAGCGACGAAATAGTTGAGGTCGGTGCGCTCGGGCAATTCGGTTTCGACGTCCGCTTTGCGGCGCCGGAGCATGAGGGGCTTGATGCGCTCATGGAGTTTCTCGAGGTTGGCATACGCCTGGGGGCGCCCCCGGTCATCGAGGACATAGTACTCGCGGTTGAACCGAAACAGCGGGCCAAGGACGGTTGGGTCGAGGAAATCCATGAGGGAATAGAGCTCATCGATTCGGTTCTCAATGGGGGTGCCCGTGAGGATGAACGCGTAGCGACTCCGGAGCCGCTTGATGGCCTGAGTCGTCTTGGCGCTCCAGTTCTTGATGCGCTGCGCCTCGTCGAGGATCACGACGTCGGCTTGCAGGCGCTGATTCACATCGAGGGCGTCCCTGAGCATCTGCTCATAGTTCACGATGGTGAAGAACAGCGGCTGGGCGTACGCCGCCAACCGGCTCTGGCGAGCGCCAAACACGAGCTGATAGGGCAAATCCGTGAACCGTTGAATCTGCTCCTCCCACTCGGTCTTGAGCGACGCGGGCGTCACCACGAGCACACGCCGCGCCCTGCCCAACCGATGCAGCAGGGCGCAGGCTGCGATCGCCTGAATGGTCTTCCCCAAACCCATCTCGTCCGCGAGCAGCGCCCGCTCGGCAAAGGCCAGGTGCAGCATGCCCTCCCGCTGATACGGGAAAAGCGGCACCTTGGTCTCGTGCGCCGGCCACTGGCCGTCGCGGACCTTGACTTCGTATTCGCGCCGCAGCGCGATCCGCTCCGCCGCCCGCTTCCGGGCTTCGAGCCACGGAGTCACTTCCTGTGAGACGCGCAGCTCGGGCAGCGATTTGGCCCCCAAAGCGCACAGGTGTGCGACGGCCTCGTCGGGCTCTCCGTCCACAAACCGGCCCGCGGCGTCGAACCACGTGTTAAGCAGGCGCGGCAGGCGCCGGGGCGTGCGCGCCAGGCGCAGGCAATCGCCGGCCAGATCCGGCACCACGTCCAGCCGTGTCGATGGCTGAGCAGCGGCGGCACTGTAAAGACGGCGAAACCGCGCCTCGAGTTGCAGCAGCACGGCTTCGACATGTTTGCAGGTGCCCAGGCCGTTGATGCGGAAATCGACGCACGTGCAATGGAACTGCCGTTCGCGCAGGTCGCGCACTTCCACCGTGTAGGTGAGCCCGCTGGCCGACACGACGCGGAAGTTCGAGAAGATCGGATGCCGCGGGTCGGCGTTTACGATGCCGAATGTCTCGGTCTGCGCGCGCCAACGCCGGCGATTGATTTCCTCGGCATCGGAGGTGCGCCAGTTGTGGATCGAAGGGATGCCCGGGTCGGGCTCGAGCTTGCGTGCCATGCGGATGATCATTCCGACTGGCCGCCGGAGGTCAACGCAGAGTTATCCAGAGGCTGTTGACCGGTTATTCACACTCGCCCCGGTAAATGCACCGGGCCGTGCAGGTCTCCGCGACAACCACCTCGGTCAAGTCGGGCAGGCGCGGCTTGAGCCGGTCCCAAATCCAGCGGGCGATGTTCTCGCTGGTTGGGTTGTCGAGGCCGGGCACCTCGTTCAGATAGCGGTGGTCCAACTGCTCGAAGAGCGGCTTGAACCGCTTTGTGATCTCGGCGTAGTCGATGAGCCAGCCCAGGTCGGGATCGCACTCGCCCGCCACGGCGATCTCGGCGCGGAAACTGTGCCCGTGAAGACGGCGGCACCTGTGCGACTCGGGAAGGCGCGGCAGGAGATGCGCGGCTTCAAATTGAAAGGTCTTTCGCAATTCAACGTGCATAGGGACATCCTCACCAACGCGACGGCAATTCCCAATCGGTCCACGTGACCAGGTCGCCCAGACTCGGGCGTCCATCGTGGCGCCAGGCCAGCGGGGGGCGCTGCATCCGGCCGAGGGGGCAGATCCGGGTGACCCCCCACTGGGCGAGGCATTGCGCCAGGCCCTGCTCGTTTGTGCCCGACGCGGCGAGGCCGACGGTCGACACCTTGCCGCGGATCGCATCGGCTCCTTGCAGGGCCTCGTCGATGTCTGCGACCGGCTTGACGTAAACGAAGCGGTTGAGGCAGGAGAACTGGAAGCGCGGATCGCTCTCGAACACAACAGTCCAATCGGTCGACTGGGAGCTGAACCAGAGCTGCGTGTCGTTCGAGTGGGCTGCCCGCACTTCATAGAAGGCGCGCCGGCTCGCGATGGCGGCGGCGGCTGGGGCGGGAAGCGGTCCGCGCGGCTGGGACTGCTCGTGGGCGGCCAGGGCGAACGCGAGGAGCTCGGCGAACCGCTCCGGCGTCACACTGCCCCCGTTCTCGACGTAGAAAACGTGGGGCGACAGACACCCCATTTGATTCCATGCCGCGACATCCTCCGCAGCGGCCAGGGCCAGCCGCGGGGTGGCGTGTTTCGACAGGGCTGCGTGCGCCACGTAGCCGAAGCTCACTCGGCTCCCATAACCGAGAAACCGCGTCCCAGGCTGCAGGCGCTCGCGAATCGCGGTCAAGGTCGCGTCCTCGCCCATGGCGGAGATGCAATCAGCCTGGGCAAACAAAACCGATTCCAGCCCCCAGGTGCCCCCCTTCCATTCCGCGATCTCGAGACACGCCCCCAGCTTCGGTTCAACCTCGTAGAGCGAATGGGCAAATAGCCGCGGCAGAAAGGACGTTCCGGAGGCGCACTTGACCAGTTGGGCGGAGCGCGTCAGCAGCCCCAGCACCAGGCTGACCAACGGCGGATTCGGCAGCACACCTCCGGCAATGTGCACCAGCAGCTCAGGGCCCCGCGCGAACCCGAGGCGTTCCCGCCCGGGCTCGTTTTCGCCGGCGGTCAGGCGTTCGAGCCGGTGAGGGTGTCCCAAGTCCTGCAGCACCAACTCGCGCAGGTTCTCGACGGTCAGCGACTCGAAAAAGGCGTCCAGGCCGGCGGCGATCGTCTCGCGCGAGAACCCCGTTGCCACCGGACCGAACTCAAGAGCCTCACGTCGAAAGGGGTTGTCCGGGTCCATCCAGTCCTCCGCGAGCCGGGCCACCACGTCGATCAAATCCGCCGTGGTGCGATTGGCCAAGAACCGCCGGCGATTGCTCTTCAGCGCAAGGCAGGCGTCCGTGAGAACCGCGGGCGACAGCGCCGTTGGATCGGGAATGTCGGCCAGGAAGTAGTCAGGACGTTGCACGGCGGATTGCTCGAAGACTCGATCGCATGAGGCGCTGATCAGGTTGCCATCGCGACGGCTTGGAGCGAACAGCCCCGCGGCCCCGCCATCGGGGCCCGCCCCGCCAGCTCGAAGCCGGTTCCGCGGCGCACGGCGAGGTCCTCGGTCTGGATCGCCAGCACCGACCGCACATTCGCCAGATCGAACACCCGCAGCAGGCCCGTCTCGCCATCCCGAACCTCGATCCCGTCCTCGGGAGAAACGACCACCGGCCGCGCCCAGGGTGGGAAGTGAAACACCCGCCCACGCGGAGGCGCAGGCTCATTGGCCGGATGCCCGGCGAAAAGGCGCCGCTCCTTTTCACCCGATCGCCGGGCGCCGGTCTCGATGACCGGAGCGGCGGTGAGGCTCGTGGTGCCGGGAGCGGATTGATCGACAACGCCTCGGGCGGTCGGGAGCGCCGGCGCGCAGGCGTCGTAGGCCTGGGAGCCGAGCTCGCTCATGCCGTACTCGGAGACAATGTGCGTCGGGGCAATGCCGAGCGCAGCGCCGATCAACCGGTGCAGGTCCGGTTTCGACACGCTCCTCGATAGCCCCTTGTAACCCCCGGTCTCGAGCGCGCGCGAGCCGGGTGGCAGCGGGCAGTGCAGGCAGTCCTCATGCATCGCATCGAGCAGATGCACAAAGGCAAAGGCCGTGCCCAAAACACAGACCGGTCGGCGCATCTGCGCGCACCGGCGCAGCAGCGCAATCGACGCGGCGGTGTCGACGCGCCACCCGCCGCCGGATTCAACTGCTCCGACAAAGGCGGAGTCGTCGCCGCCCCAGGCCTCGATGACCGTGGCGAACATGTGCGCCAGGGACGAATGCGGCGCTTCGGCAGGGCTTGGCGTCAGGGCCAGGAATGTGAACTCGCCCTTCCCCTGCCCCGCCCCACCCAGCAGGTGCGCCCGAAAGAATGGCCGCAGCGACGCCTCGTACACCGCCAGGGAACCGGGACTGTGAAAATGCCGGCTCGGGCGATGCCCCGTTGTTCCGCTCGAATGGAAGACGCGCGTCCGGATCTCCAAGGGCAGACTGGTGACCGCGTACTCCTTGAATGCCGTCGTGGGCAGCGCCGGAATCGCGCGCCAGTCCGCAATGTCTTCCGGTGCGATGCCGCGTCTTTGGCACAGTTGAAACAGCGGGCCAACCGCGCGGTGCTGGAGAAAAAAGAGCGTCAGGGCAAGGCGCCGGAATCGTTCTTCGTGCGCATCCGAATCATCCCGTTGCGGACCCGATCCGACCGGAACAGAATCGTGGATGAAGCGGCGCAATTCCCCCCCGAATACCGCGAACGCCGCGTCTTCGGGAGACGCGTGCTGCCCCGATTCTGCCAGTTGAATGTCTGTCTTGCTCATGCGGTTTTGGTCGCGCCCCCCCGGAATCCCTCGATGATCCGCGATCGAAAGCAGGGGCGCCTGGCTGGTTCGCCGCCACAGCCAAGGCCGATGTTAGCGGGTCGTCACAGGTTCGCAAGCCCCGCCTTGGATCTCACGCCGCTGAGCCATGGTGCGGAAGAACTCGTAACCCTCGCGCAGACGCCGCACGCAGACTTCCTTGTCTTCGAGCATCGTCTTGAGAATGCGCAGAATCGGTTTGGGCCGGAGGAAGTAGCGCCGATAGAAAACCTCGACCGCCTCGAAGATTTCCTCCTTGCTCAGCCCGGGGTATTCGAGGGCCGAGTGCTGCAAACCGCCCCGGTGCACGACGTCGGCCGTGTCCTGCCGCGCGAACCAGCCGTTCTGGCGGGCCATTTCGTAGAGTTCGGTGCCGGGATACGGCGCGGCCAGCGAGACCTGGATGCTGAACACGTCGAGTTCCTGGGCGAACCGGATGGTCTCCTCGATGGTCTCCCGAGTCTCGATCGGCAGCCCGAGGACGAACGTGCCGTGGATGATGACGCCGATGTCGCGGCAGGCCTTGGTAAACGCCCGCATCTGGCCAATCGTGACCCCCTTCTTCGCCCGACGCAGAATCTCATCGCTGCCTGACTCGTAGCCGACCAGAAGCAGCCGCAGTCCGCAGTCCTTCATCAGCTTGATCGTGTCGTAGTTGAGGTTGGCGCGGCTGTTGCACGACCAGACCAGGCCCAGCGGCTTGAGTTTGCGGGCCACATCGCGCGCGCGCGGCAGATTCGCCGTAAACGTGTCGTCGTCGAAAAAAAACTCCTTCACGTGAGGGAAGAGTTTCTTCGCATAGGCCATCTCGTCGGCCACATTCTGCGCTGAGCGGACGCGATACCTGTGTCCGCCAATGGTCTGCGGCCAGAGGCAGAACGTGCACTGCCCCGGACAGCCGCGTCCGGTGTACAGGCTCAGGTAGGGATGAAGCAGGTAGCCGATGAAGTACTTCTCGATGACAAGGTCCCGCTTGTACACGTCGACCACCCACGGCAGTGCGTCCATGTCGGCGATCAGATCCCGTTCCC
>CAYPUR010000028.1:0-8453 GCA_964413865.1 uncultured Verrucomicrobiota bacterium | reverse complement strand
GGCGGTCCTCGGCCACTTCCTTGCATGTGTAATCGAACTCCTTCCGGCCAACCCAATCGATGGCCGGCGACGCCTTGAGTGTCTCGGCGGGCAGGACGGCCGCGTGGGCTCCGACAAATCCGATGGTCGTGTCCGGGCGTCCGGCCTTGATGGCCTCGGCCACTCTGCAGTCGTTGCCCAGAGAGGGCGTCGAGGTGTGGATGATGACGTGGTCGCAGCCGTGCGCGTGCCGGAGACATTCCGCGATCCCGATCGCGTGCGGGGGACAGTCCATCAGCTTCGCCCCGGGCACCAAAGCCGCCGGTTGGGCCAGCCACGTGGGATACCAGTAGCTGGTCACCTCGCGCCTGGCCTGGTAGCGCGATCCGGCGCCTCCATCGAACCCATCGAAGCTCGGAGGAGAGAGAAAGAGGACTCGGCTCATGATATGGTGCGATTGAAGGCATTCACCCGTTGCCCCTCGACGGCGCGCGGCGGGCGCGGCCCGAAGTTGTACACAAAGTTCTTCCAGTGATCGCCGCGCCGGTAATCCGTGCCCAGCGCGCCGCTCGGATCGTAGCCGCAATGGACCATGCAATTCCCGCAACGCGGGTCGCGGACCACGCCGTCGACCACGCCGTACTTGTCCCAATCCACCCGTTCGAGCATCTCGCCGTACCCGGGATAATGACCGTCGGTGATCAGATAGCAGGGGGCTTTCCAACCCTTGATGTTGTATGTCGGGATGGCCCAGGCGCTGCATGTCAGTTCGCGCCGGCCCGCCAGAAACTCCTGGTAGACGGGCGTGCCGAAGATCGTGAACCGCCTGCCCCAATCGAGAATCCCGGCAAACTTCTCACGCGTCATCGCCCGGGTAAGAAAGAAGTCCTCGGGCCGCTTCCCCAACCGCTGCGCCATGTCGCGCCTGGCGGCGTCGTAATCGTATCCGGGCGAAATAGTGTGACCATCGACACCCATCCAGGAAAAGAAGGCGAACATCTCTTCGATTTCGCGGACACTGGTCTCGCGGTAGACGGTCGTGTTGGTGGCCACTTGAAACCCCAACCGTTTCGCCAGGCGGATGGCGGCCACGCATTCCCGGAAAACCCCCTCGCGCTCGACCGCCCGGTCATGCGTCGATTCGAGACCGTCGACGTGGACGTTCCAATAGAGCCATCGACTGGGAGCAATGACCGGCCCGTCTCCGGTCTTGCCGCGCCGGATCGCCTCGACCTGGGTGGACGTGATCAGTTCCTCGGCCAGAAGCCCGCGCAGCAAGCCTTCCCGGGCCGGGGTGTGCGTGTATGCCAGGTAGTCGCAGAGCTTCCGGCGCATGAGCACGCCATTGGTGCAGATGTAAACGATGCGCCGCTGCGCCAGCAGGCCCTCGACGAGCGCCTCAACCTGCGGATAGATGAGCGGTTCGCCCCCACAGATGCTCACCATCGGCGCCCCGCACTCCGCGGCCGCCGCCAGGCACTTGTCGAGCGGCACGATTTCCTTGAAACTCGTCGAGTACTCCCGAATCCGTCCGCACCCGGTGCAGGAGAGGTTGCAGGCATGGAGCGGTTCGAGCTGCAGGACCAAGGCGAACTTCGGGGTGCCCCGAAGCTTGTGCTTGATGATGTGCCCGGCGATCTTCGCCGACAGCGCGAACGGAAAGCGCATAGCACTACGAAGCCTGGGCCAGCGCGGACGCAGGCGGCTCGGGGGGGACCGACGCCGGGCTGCCTGGAACCGGTTGCGGTTGGGCCTGTCCGAGGCCGGGAATCAGGAACATGAGCGGAGAAATCGAGGGAGAGAGCGCCAAGCCGCCGCAACCGCTGGTGAGCAATACGATCGCCACCAAAGTTGCAAAAAGCATCTGGTTGCAGCTAAATTTCACTCGGGCACTATAAATCTGACTGTCCCGATGGCAAACACGAACTCCAGCAGCCAGTTCGCACTTGAACCACTCTCGGAGGGACAAACTCCGCGAGTCGAAGGCGCCGGACAATCGCCGTCACCAATCAGGGCCTCGCCCGCAGCCGCGGGATCGGCCCTCCGAATGGGCAGGTCCATGCGCTGGCTGGCCGTTCTCTCCGTGGCTGGGGTGCTCGCCTGTGTCGCGTCCGGAACAAACGCGGTTGACAGCGCCGCGTTCCGCGCGCGGGCCGAGCGTCTCTACAGCGCCGCGGGCGAACGCCACGTTCGAGAGTCCGCCGATTCGTCTGCCGCCTGGCACTTCGCCCGCGCCTGCTACGATTGGGCCGACTTCGCCACCAACGACACCCAGCGCGCCGACATCGCCCAGGAGGGAATCGCGGCCTCCCGCGCCGTACTGCGCCAACACCCCAAACTGGCGCCCGCCCGGTACTACCTGGCCATGAACCTAGGGCAACTGGCCCGGACGCGCCTCCTCGGGGCGCTCCCTTTGGTGTCTGAGATGGAGAGACACTTCAAAGAGGTCCTTGACCTTGACCCGGACTTCGATCAGGCGGGCCCCGATCGCTGTCTGGGCCTTCTCTACCGCGATGCCCCCGGTTGGCCGCTGAGCCTTGGGAGCAAGTCCAAAGCGCATGCCCACCTCCGCCGGGCCGTCGAGCGCTGCCCGGACTCGGTCGAAAACCGTCTGAACCTGATCGAGACGCTGATCGCCTGGGGCGACGAAACCGAGGCGGCACGGCACTATACGGACACGGCGGGGCTTCTGCCGACAGCACGGACCCGGTGCGCCGGCGCGGAGTGGGCGGCCAGTTGGGCCGATTGGGATCGCCGCTGGAAGGCCATTTGCCAGAAACTCGAGAGCCGCCAATTCATCTCGCGCGGCCCCAAAAAATGAACTTGCCGGCCACAATCCGAACAACTTGGTGCTTGATTCTGCTGCTGACGGGATGCGCCCCGACCGCGCCTTCGTATCGCTCCCGACCGCCCATCGAAGCCGCCACCAACGCAGTCGCCAGCCCTTCCCAATCGGACAGCACTCGCTCGAAGACAAACCGACCGCCGTCCACAGCAGTCAGCATGGCCACCCGCCCCGCCTCCGCGCCGACTCGCTCACGCTACCCGATCGTAACCGTCATTGAACGCAGCATCGGAAAAGTGACGGGGGTCAACACTCAGGCCATGTTCGTGGTGGTCGATTTCGGGTTCAATCCCCTGCCCCGCCCCGAACAGCGTCTCACGGTGTTCCGGACAAACCAGGCGGTGGGCGCGGTGCGAATGACAGGCGCTCCCAACGGCAGTTTCATGGCCGGCGACATCATGAGCGGCGAGGCCCGCACTGGCGACGAAGTGCGCGACGAGTGATTCGATCGAGCGCTTGCCAAAGGAAAGGGGTGGCGTTGCGGGCCAGGACAGACTCGATGGCGTCAGCCCGCGGCGGCCAGCCTTTGCCTCACCGCATCGAGTTCAACTCTCAGCTTGGCGGGAAGCCTGTCGCCGAACTGGGCAAAGTACTGCTCGGCATCCGCGAGGTCCTTTCTCAAGGGCTCGACCGATACGCGCATCAGCTCGGCGAAGTCCTCCGACTGGATCGCGAGGCCGTTCATGTCGAGGTCGCCATCTCTGGGCATCCATCCGATCGGGGTGCGGAGGGCGTCGATCTTGCCTTCGACGCGCTCGCACATCCATTTGAGGACCCGGCTGTTCTCGCCAAAGCCGGGCCAGAGCCAGCGGCCCGAGCGATCTCTGCGGTACCAGTTCACAAAGAAGACGGCGGGTGCCTTGGCTCCCAACCGCTCGCCCATCCGGAACCAGTGCGCGATGTAGTCGCCGACGTGGTATCCGATGAACGGGGTCATGGCGAAGGGATCGCGACGGAGCGCCTGGCCGACATCGAGAGCGGCGGCCGTGGTTTCCGACGCCGCGGAGGCGCCCAGGAACACGCCATGGTCGAAGCTGAACGCCTGATGGACCAGGGGGATCGTGGTCGAGCGCCGTCCGCCAAAGATGAACATGTCGATCGGCACACCGGCGGGATCCTCCCAGTCCGGGCAGATGACCGGGCATTGGGAGGCGGGCGCGGTGAAGCGGGCGTTGGCGTGCGCGGCCAACTGGTCGGAGTCGGGTGTCCACTCGTTTCCCCGCCAATCGATGGCATGCTCGCACGGCTGATCCAGGCCTTCCCACCAGACGTCCCCGTCGTCGGTGAGAGCGCAGTTGGTGAAGATGGTATTCCGCTCGATCGAACGCATGGCCATGGGATTGGACTTGTTCGAGGTGCCTGGCGCGACGCCGAAGAAGCCGGCTTCGGGATTGATGGCGCGGATCCGACCGTCGGGCCCGATCCGCATCCAGGCGATATCGTCGCCGATGCACTCGACCTTCCAATCGGGAATCGTGGGAACCAACATCGCCAGGTTGGTCTTGCCGCAGGCCGAGGGGAAAGCGGCGGCGATGTGGAAGCGCCGGCCCTGGGGATTGGTGAGCCGCAGGATCAGCATGTGCTCGGCGAGCCAACCCTCGCTGCGGGCCAGATGGGACGCGATGCGCAGGGCGAGGCACTTCTTGCCCAGCAGCGCGTTGCCACCGTAACCGGAACCATAGGACCAGATGAGGCTTTCCTCGGGAAAGTGCGCGATGTACTTCTGCGCGATGGGCGCGCAGGGCCAGGGCTTGTCGGGCTCGCCCGGCGAGAGTGGCGCGCCAATCGAGTGGAGGCAGGGGATGAACTCGCCGTCCGATCCGAGGGCTTCGAGAACCTTCTGGCCCACGCGGGTCATGATCTGCATGTTCACCACGACGTAGGGGGAATCGGTGATCTCGACGCCTGTCTTGGCGATGGGAGAACCGATCGGCCCCATCGAGAAGGGGATCACATACATCGTGCGGCCCCGCATGCAACCGGCGTAGAGCTGGCGCATCGTGTTCTTCAGCTCGCCAGGGTCAATCCAGTTGTTCGTCGGACCAGCGTCCTTCTCGTTGCGCGAGGCGATGAAGGTCCGGTTCTCGACACGCGCCACGTCGGAAGGATCGGATCGGAACAGGTAACTGTTCGGGCGCTTGCGCGCGTTCAGCCGTGTGGCGCCTCCGGCTCGAACCGCGTCCGCAAGCAGACGGCTGTACTCGTCTTTCGAACCGTCGGCCCATACGACCCGGTCGGGAAGGCACAGGCTCTTGACCTCGTCGACCCAGGCGAGAAGTCTCTTGTGGTCTGTCTTGGTGTCGTTCATGTGTCAGGATTTCACTCTCTTCAGAAACTCGAAATTGCTGAGGCGAATCTCGGGGAAACCTCCCTCGTCGACCACCAGCCGGCCGCGGCTGTCGCGGGAGACCAGGATGTGGTTGCCCCGCAGGTTGAGGTCCTCGACACAGACGGCGGCCAGCCTCTGACGCGCCAGTTCGAGCAGCGCAAAGTAGGTTGGCTTGTCGATGAGCCCCTCCTTGTAGGCGCGGAGCGCGTGGATGCCTTCGTAGTAGTCGCCGTCTCGGTCCGCCAGCTTCTCGTCCGGCCCGTTCCAATAGCCCCAGATGATGATGTAATCCCGATGGGGTTTGAGGATCGGCTCGCCATCGGGTGTGAGCAGGCCCTCATGGGAGCTGTAGCGCGACCCGTCGAACACGGCGCGCCCGATCTCGGCCGTCGAGTCGGACATGAAGATGGCCCGGGGATAGATGCACGCCACTCCCCGCTTGGCCAAATCGACCGCCAAGGACACCTCCTCGAAAGGACTGTTGTACCCGTGCTCCAGGATCTTCTGCTCGTCCTCGCGGAAGGGATCCATATCGGGCTGCTGGCCCACGCGCGAGGCCTGCAGAACCAGATGGATGCCGTCCTTGGTGATCGTCTGGTACATGTCGCTGTAAACCGAAATCTGGGTCTTCGGGAAATGGCGCCAGCGCTCGGGCAGGAAATAGTCGTAGAGCACCGGATCCTTGCCCACCACCCAGAGCCGGCCCCGAACGCTTTCCACGCGGCCGTACACGTAATCCACACCCAGGAGCGTCACGAGATTGAGGTTGGGATATGGACTCTCGGCCCGGCTCACCTTGAACCGGTCGCGCTGGCGCTTGAGGTAATCGAGGCGTTTGAGCTGCCGCACGCGCTCCTCGTTGGAAACCGTGCGCTGAAGCAGCTCGAAGTCGACAAGGGCATACACGGTCTGCCCCTTCGGCGTGCGCGCCAGTTCGTGGTCCGATCTCGGGCGCACGATGATATGATCGGGCTTGTTGTCGCACACCTTGAACCCGGCGTCCTCCATGACCTGCTGGGCGTCCAGGGCCAGCCCCTTCATCGTCTCGCGGCTGATAATGCCGTCCTTGAACGCCTGGTGGACATCGATGCCCTTGATCCATTCATACACCACGGCGTAGAGGCGGTGCATGTCGAGCGCCACCTCCTTGTGCGTGCGCAGTTTGGACTGCATCTTGTATTCCCTGCGGCCGCTCTGCCACAGGTCCACAGTCTCGGAGGCCACAAAGATCGCCAGCGGCTTCTGCACCACGACGCGGCGCCCCATCCCGTAGAGCTTGTCCCGCAGTTCCATCAGCAGGGAAAACTCCTCGAAAGGACTGTTGAATGCCGCCCCCTCGAGCGCGTCCACCTCGCCCGCTCCGGGGATGTCCTGGCCCATCCGGTTCCACTTCATCACGATATCCCTGGACCGTCCGTCCACGGTCTTGGTGTGGATCTTGTGGATCGAGCTGGTGCCCGACAACCGGGTGGCATGCGCGTCGAACCACTCCTTATCGAGCCAGTAATTCGAAGGGTCCAGCAGCTTGACAAAGAGCAGACCGTCCGCCGTCACGTAGAGATCACCGGTGTCGAGTGTCAAATGGGCATACTCGACACCCAGGACCTTCTTGAGTTCGTATCGTTTGTGGTCCTGGACGCCTTCAAACCAAGCTTTGAGCTGAGGGTTGGTCGTCATCAAGCGCCTCAGTCACAAACCGTCAAACACGTTTGCGCCTTCGCATGGTGCCAGCATGCCCGAATGCACGACGCTTCTTCAAGGCGAAACCAGGGAAAAACAAAGGGGTTGGCCGGGAAGCTGCTCCCGCCCCGCCTACATCCCACTCAAACCACGGCACACCAATGCATTGTGTGGATTCCGAACCGAAGCACCGTTGCCCCGCGACCGCCCCTCATTCCTTCGGCCCCTCGATCGCCTCTCCCGCAAGCTGTTTGCCCTGTTCGGCCACGTCAAACGTGCCGTAAAAGAGCGCGTTGGCGTCCATCCATGTGTGCAGCCGTTCCTCGTCCTCGGGCGTCAACACCACCTCGCCGTGGCCTTCTTCGAGCATCTTCGCCAGCGCACTCCCCAGCGCGCCGAACCGCTTCGGCGCGGTCAACGGCTCGAAGTTCTGCTCGGGCCGGTTCCAGGCGGAGAACGAGACACGGCTGGCCAGGGCGTTGTAGGACCTGCTGAAAGGCGCCTCGGGTTCGCCAGTCAGCACGGGACGCCCGGGCTCGCGCCCGTCATGGCACTCGACGCACAACCGATCGAGCACCGGTTGCACCAGACGCGGATAGCTGAAGGGACGCGATCCGTCCGGGCCGGGCCGGATCTTCGAGGGGGCGCGGCGAATCCCCTGAGGGGCTGCGCCCCCCGCCACCGTCGTCATCCGGTGTTCGTGGCATCCGATGCAGCTCTGGTTCTCGCCAGGCTGGAGGTAGACCAGACTGCGCATCGTCTGCACCGCCCGCCCATGGGCATCGAGCGCCTGGAACATCACCGGGGTCCTGGCCGGAACCTCGAAGAAAGCCGAGCCGTCGGATTCGACCGGCACCGTCCCGAGCACCTGCTTGCCGGGCGCCGCAAACGGGGCGCCCACGCGGGGTGAATCCGCGTTGGGCGTGGTCTTGATCAGGACCTGGATGATCCGCAACTGCGTGATGCGGGTGTCGCCCGGCAAACGCGGCCAACTCCGCGCGACGTTCTGCAAGAAGAACGTGCCCGTGCCGCTTTCCGGATTGGACACCGGCATGACGAGATTGGGGGGAGGCGCCCGCCGGACAAGCGGACGCGCCCAAAGGCTGGAAATGGCGGGATCGCGATAGATCAGTTCCTTGTTGCCAAAGGCGTCCGCGCAATAAAGCCCGAACATGTTGGGAATGTTCGGCCCCGGCTCGCCCACGAGCCGGTCGTAGCTGTAGGAGACGATGAAGAAAGATTCGGAAAGCGGCCACGGCGACTTGTAGCAATGCCCCGGCCAGCGCTTTTCCTCCTCCGGCACGGTCTGCTCCGCCCATTCTTCCACCAGCGGGCTGCTCCAGGAATGCGTTGGCGGCGCAGTAGCCGGCCTGCCCCGGGTTGCCCGTCACCGAGGAAATCGAGGACAAGAGGATGAAAAAGTCCAGGTTCATGCCGGCGCAGGCCGCGTGGAGGTTCATGGCGCCGCCGGCCTTTGGGGCCATGGCGCGCAGGAACATGTCGGCGGTTGTGCCGGCCACCGGCGCATCCTCGTAAACGTTGGCGCAGTGAATCACGCCGCCCAGAGGCGGCATGTCGGCAGCCAGGCCGGCCAGGCTGCGCGCCACGTCGTCACGGCCG
>CAYPUR010000027.1:22973-30882 GCA_964413865.1 uncultured Verrucomicrobiota bacterium | reverse complement strand
GTCGGCGACGACCAGCTTGCGCCCGCCCAGGTCAGCGGGGGCATCGCCGAGGCGCGCATCGAGATCATTCCCCTCATCGACATCATGTTCTTCTTGCTCGCGGCTTTCATGCTCGTGAGCCTGAGCATGGTGAACCTGCAGAGCGTGAAGGTGAGTTTGCCGACGGCGACTCTTGCGGCCTCCGAAGCCGGGAACGGTGTCGTGCAGATCTCGATCGACAAGGCCGGCCTCGTGTTCCTCGACCGCAGCCCGATCGGGCACCATGAGCTCGCGGCGGCCCTGGCGTCCCGCCGCGCCACCAACGCCGCCACGCGGGTTCTCATCAGCGGCGACGCCGAGGCGCGCCACGGCGACATCATCCGCGTGCTCGACTGGATCCGCGCGGCGGGCATCGACAAGGTCGCGTTCCAGGTCCGCGCCCCCGCTGCGGCCGCGGCGCCATGAACCGCTTTCTGCACTGGCTCAATCTGTTCGGCGTCTGCGTCCTGGCACTGCTGTGCGTCGGGCAATGGCGCGTCAATCGCCGGTTGAATCTCGAATGGAACCGCCAGGAACAGATCCGCATCGAACAGGCCGCTTCGCATCAGGAACAGGCCGGGATCATCGCCGGCCAGGCCGCCGACCTGGCCGCCCTGCGCGCCCACCTCGAACGCGTGACCGGCGAATTCGAGCAGACCGCGGCCCGCCTGGCCGCGGCCGAGGAGGAACTGCGCCAGGCGGTTGACGCGCGCGACCAGCTCAAGGCGAGCGTCTCGAACTGGGCGGCGGCTGTGACCGTGCGCGACGAACGCCTCAGGCAGGCCGCCGGCCAAATGCAAACGGTCATCGCGGAGCGCAACGAGGCCGTGCGCCGCCACAACGATCTCACCGAGCGCTACAACACCCTGGTCCAGCAGCTCGAAGCGCAGTGAGCCGAGCACAGAAAAAAAGAAAAAGGGGTCAAACTATAACACTTGCTTGCACTGTTCTTGTTTGCACTTGAACGGCCTGTCCCGCTGAGGTAGGCCTAGGTGATTCAATAAGCCAAAAGCCCTGCCGCTGTGGGGTTCCTCCACCTCACCGGCAAAACGATATGAAGGCGAGTGTTGCACTCCTCGGTGCTGTGCTGGCGGCCGGGTTGGGCCCCCAGGCGGCGACCATTGCCAGATTGCAGGCGGAGCCCGAGCGATCGCCCGAGCCGTCGATCCAAAGTCAGACGCTTCGGCAGATAGCGGTCCTCGAAAACGATCTACGGCAATCCGCCTTTCTTCTCGAAACTGCCACTTCGGAACCGATCCCAAGCGGCATGATCCTGATGTGGGCCGGCTCGGCGAAGAACATCCCGGCGGGCTGGGTTCTCTGCGATGGCGCCAACCGAACGCCGGATCTGCGGAACCGGTTCATCCTCGGCACCGCAGGCGCAGGAGATGTGGGTGCGACTGGAGGTTCGCCGGCCCATGCGCATCTGGCGGCAAATCATCAGCATCCGGTCCCCGCCTTCGGTCATGCGCATACTGTCCCCACCGTCGAGGACATCCGCACCGAGCCGTCCGGCGAACACACCCACGAGGTCGGCATTGCCATCGGCAGCGCCATCCACGTGGATCAATTCGGATTTGGCGGGGAGCAGGTGGCCGCCGAGGCGCACACTCACACGCTGTTTGTCTCCCGGCCACGATGGCACCGCCACGTGCTCCGCATCGCAGGCACCGGCACAATTGGGACACTCAGCACCAACGAGACATCCTTCAATGATTCGCCAGTGACGAGCGCGGGCCACCTGCCGCCGTATTACAGCCTTTGCTACATCATGAAGCAGCCAGGAGCCTCGACAGCAAGCCCGATGGCGCCGCCGGGAGCCAGTCTTTCCGAACGGCTGCTGGCCTTGGCGCACGCTGCGGCCACGCTCAGCGCCCGACTCGACTCTTCGGTCCCTTCTTTGGTCCCGGCCGGTTTGGTTGTACTGTGGGCCGGAGTCACGGAGACGGTCCCCGACTCCTGGCTCGAATGCGATGGCGCCCCAGGCGCGCCCGATCTGCGCAATCGGTTTGTCCTGGGAGCATTCGACTCGCGGGACGCCGGCGAGACCGGCGGCAGCTCGACGCACCTGCACACCGCATCGGCACACTCGCATCGAGTCGTCCTGCCGCTTCATCACCATGCGATCCCGAGCGTCAGCACGACCACCGCGACCGTCCCCGGACATGCCCACACCATGGAACCGGCGTCTCCCGGGAAGGGCAGCGAACGGGGGGGCGATCGTTACGACGCCGCGTCTCTGGCCGGGCATACCCATGTGATGAGCGTGGCCGGCGCGCATGCGCATGCGATCGTCCTTCCGGCAACAGCCACAAGCTCGAATAAGGCCGAAGGCTGGACCGGTCTGGCGGAATCCAGCCTCAGATCCAGCACTCACCTGCCGCCCTACACCAAGCTGAGGTACCTCGTGAAAGGCAAGACAAGGAGTGGCGTCGTCGCGCTCGAGTCCTTGCCGACGGGAACCGACGCCGAGAGCCGGCTGGGGGCGCTCGAGAAAACCGCCGCGCAACTCGCACAGTTCGCGGACCTCGCCCGTTCCGATTCCCTCCCAATAGGAGTGATCGCCGTTTGGCCGGGGACGCTCGAAACGGTTCCCCCGGGTTGGATTCCCTGCGACGGCGAGAGCGGGACTCCCGATCTGCGCGGGCGGTTTGTCCTCGGCGCCAAGGATGTGGCAGGCCTGACGGGCGGCAGCGCGCAGCACGATCACACCCTGGGGTCACATTCGCATACCGTCTATTTCCCGCACGCGCACAACCGACCCGCGCGCGTGCTGCGGACCCTTACCGTGGTGGATTCGGAGCATCTCTTCGAATTCGAGACCGCGCACACGCACGTTTTTGCGCAATTCTGCGAGTCGGTGGCCGACCTGACAATCGGCGGAGACATTCTCCTGGCCAACGAACTCCATAACCACGATCTCGGAGGCAGAACGGCTCACGAACATGATGTCACCGTGGATCAACCGCTCGTACCCGCCGGCCGCAGCCTTTCGAGCACCAGCGCCGAGGCGACCTATGACGCCGACACGGCGAGTCACATGCCGAGATTCCGCAAGATGATCTTCGTCATGAAAGCCAAGGAACCCCCGGATGACGAACCCCAATGGGTGCAGTGCGAAACCATCACGATCTCCGCAGGCAAGGTGCGGCTGACCTGGCTGAGTCAGGCCGGACACAGTTATGCCATCGAGCACACGAGCGCCTTGGTCACCGCGCCTTTCACATCCATCGCCGGCAACCTGCCCGCCACGCCTCCGGTCAACGTCTTCGAGGAAGACCTGCGCCCATCCATGAGCTTTTACCGGATCAGGGAAAGGCCGGTCAGCCGCTGACGCGCACTGTCGTGGTCGCAGCGCGGAGAAGCGTGTCCATCATGCCCCACTCGGTAGCAAATCAAGCCATTGTTATAGTTTGACCCCGTTCACCCGTTCACGGCAGACGCACTTGGCCATGACCCGAATGCGAGCGCGTGGGCGAGCGAGAGTTGCTCAACACAATGTGCCATAACTCTTGCCATTTGCCATGGCATGCTTCATGGTATTGCCGTGAGAACGAAGATCGCCATGGATTCCTCGGGCCGGTTGGTGTTGCCCAAGAGCATACGCCAATCGCTCAACATTCCGCCCACCGCCCTGTTCGAAGCCGAGGTGGTCGGGAACCGATTGGAACTGGCGCTGGCGGAGCCGGCGTCCGGAGGACTTCGTCAGCGGGGCAAATTGCTGGTTGTGCCCAGGCAAGGTGTGGCGGTCGACGCCGTCGAGGCCGTGCTTCAGACCCGCAGGGACCGGCCATGATCGAGTTCTTCGACACGACCGCGCTGGTGGCGGCGATGGTGGAGGACGAAGTTCACCACGAGGCGTGTGCCGAGGCCTTGGAGAACGCCGATGATGGTTACGCCTCCGTGCATAGCCTCGCCGAATGTTATGCCACCTTGACGGGCGGACGCTTGGGCTTGCACCTGTCTCCGGCGGACGCCGCGAGCCTGGTTCGCCACAATGTCCACAGCCGGCTTTCCCTGGTCAGCATCTCGGCCGCCGAGTACATGAAGTGGGTGGAGGCGGCTGGGCCGGCGGGTGCACGTGGGGGAGCGATTTACGACTGGTTGCTGCTGGCGTGCGCACGGAAGGTGAAGGCTGAGAAGATTCACACGCTGAACCACAGACACTTCGTCGCCCTGGCGCCTGATTTGGCGGCGAGGATCGCCGCGCCCTGAAGGACAAAGGCAATGGGGTCGCATCTAATTAGTTGATACTTCACTCCTCAGCCTCCCAACAAACCGCTTGCGCTTGGGATCATCGGCCAGCGTCTGCGCAAAAAGCTTCACGGCCTGCGCCGCCGCCTGATACTCCATCCCGACTAATCCGCAACGGCCTCGCCATGGGCGCGGAAGGCAAAACGGCGAGCATCCATATGTCAACTATTTAGATGCGACCCCATTGCCCTTTTGGGGTCACATTCGCATACCGTCTATTTCCCGCACGCGCACAACCGACCCGCGCGCGTGCTGCGGACCCTTACCGTGGTGGATTCGGAGCATCTCTTCGAATTCGAGACCGCGCACACGCACGTTTTTGCGCAATTCTGCGAGTCGGTGGCCGACCTGACAATCGGCGGAGACATTCTCCTGGCCAACGAACTCCATAACCACGATCTCGGAGGCAGAACGGCTCACGAACATGATGTCACCGTGGATCAACCGCTCGTACCCGCCGGCCGCAGCCTTTCGAGCACCAGCGCCGAGGCGACCTATGACGCCGACACGGCGAGTCACATGCCGAGATTCCGCAAGATGATCTTCGTCATGAAAGCCAAGGAACCCCCGGATGACGAACCCCAATGGGTGCAGTGCGAAACCATCACGATCTCCGCAGGCAAGGTGCGGCTGACCTGGCTGAGTCAGGCCGGACACAGTTATGCCATCGAGCACACGAGCGCCTTGGTCACCGCGCCTTTCACATCCATCGCCGGCAACCTGCCCGCCACGCCTCCGGTCAACGTCTTCGAGGAAGACCTGCGCCCATCCATGAGCTTTTACCGGATCAGGGAAAGGCCGGTCAGCCGCTGACGCGCACTGTCGTGGTCGCAGCGCGGAGAAGCGTGTCCATCATGCCCCACTCGGTAGCAAATCAAGCCATTGTTATAGTTTGACCCCGTTCACCCGTTCACGGCAGACGCACTTGGCCATGACCCGAATGCGAGCGCGTGGGCGAGCGAGAGTTGCTCAACACAATGTGCCATAACTCTTGCCATTTGCCATGGCATGCTTCATGGTATTGCCGTGAGAACGAAGATCGCCATGGATTCCTCGGGCCGGTTGGTGTTGCCCAAGAGCATACGCCAATCGCTCAACATTCCGCCCACCGCCCTGTTCGAAGCCGAGGTGGTCGGGAACCGATTGGAACTGGCGCTGGCGGAGCCGGCGTCCGGAGGACTTCGTCAGCGGGGCAAATTGCTGGTTGTGCCCAGGCAAGGTGTGGCGGTCGACGCCGTCGAGGCCGTGCTTCAGACCCGCAGGGACCGGCCATGATCGAGTTCTTCGACACGACCGCGCTGGTGGCGGCGATGGTGGAGGACGAAGTTCACCACGAGGCGTGTGCCGAGGCCTTGGAGAACGCCGATGATGGTTACGCCTCCGTGCATAGCCTCGCCGAATGTTATGCCACCTTGACGGGCGGACGCTTGGGCTTGCACCTGTCTCCGGCGGACGCCGCGAGCCTGGTTCGCCACAATGTCCACAGCCGGCTTTCCCTGGTCAGCATCTCGGCCGCCGAGTACATGAAGTGGGTGGAGGCGGCTGGGCCGGCGGGTGCACGTGGGGGAGCGATTTACGACTGGTTGCTGCTGGCGTGCGCACGGAAGGTGAAGGCTGAGAAGATTCACACGCTGAACCACAGACACTTCGTCGCCCTGGCGCCTGATTTGGCGGCGAGGATCGCCGCGCCCTGAAGGACAAAGGCAATGGGGTCGCATCTAATTAGTTGATACTTCACTCCTCAGCCTCCCAACAAACCGCTTGCGCTTGGGATCATCGGCCAGCGTCTGCGCAAAAAGCTTCACGGCCTGCGCCGCCGCCTGATACTCCATCCCGACTAATCCGCAACGGCCTCGCCATGGGCGCGGAAGGCAAAACGGCGAGCATCCATATGTCAACTATTTAGATGCGACCCCATTGCCCTTTTCCGATCGCCGGTTTCCGCTCCTGTTTGACAGTGAGGAGATTGTTTGTGACAATGCTGCGAACGCGGCGGCGGGCGGAGGGATACGATGACTGATTTTGACTCGAGAGTTCTCATGACCGGCTTTGGCGTGGTGGCCCAGGCCACGCTGCCGATGTTGCTCGATCATCTGCGCATCCCATTGAAACAGATCACGGTGATCGACTTTGCGGACCGCGAGGAGGAGCTGCGTCCCTGGATAAACAAGGGGCTGCGGTTTGTGCGCGAACGCGTCACGCCGCTGAGCCTTCCGCGGCTGCTGTCCACGCACGTGGGGCGGGGCGGCCTGATCATCGACCTGGCCTGGAGCATCGACTGTTTCAACATGCTCGAGTGGACGCACAACAACGAGGTGCTTTACGTCAACGCGTCGCTCGAATCGTGGGATCCGGCCTCGGACATGCACAGCAAGTCGTCTCTCGAGAAATCCCTCTATGCCCGCTACCAGAAGCTCCTGCCGCTGGCGGCGCGGTGGCGTGACGGCGTGACGGCGGTGATCGACCACGGCGCCAATCCGGGCCTGGTCTCGCACTTCGTCAAGCAGGGCCTGCTCGACATCGGGGCCAAGGTCGTGCGGGAACCCGATCTGCCTCGAGGCCACGCCGCGCGGCTGAGGCGGCTGATGAAGGCGGGCGACTTTGCGGGGCTGGCGCGCGAGCTCGGTGTGCGGGTCATGCATTGCAGCGAATGGGACACCCAGCGCGCCGCGCGTCCCAAGCATCCGGACGAGTTCGTGGCGACCTGGAGCGTCGAGGGCATGTGGGAGGAGTCGATTTCGCCCAGCGAGCTTGGCTGGGGCACGCACGAGAAGTGGCTGCCGCCGTTTTCGACGAGGCCGGAGACCGGAACGGCGAACCAGATCATCCTCTCGCAGATGGGGCTCAACACCTGGGTGCGCTCCTGGGTGCCCGACCAGGAAATCGTCGGCATGATCGTCACCCACGGCGAGTCGTTCGGCCTCTCCCACGCCCTGACCGTCCGCGAAAACGGCCGGGCCGTCTACCGCCCGACGGTTCACTACGCCTACATGCCGTGCAACGACTCGATCGTCTCCCTGCACGAGCTGCGCTGCCGCAACTATGAGCTGCATCCCAAACAGCGCATCCTCACCGACGAGATTGTCGAGGGCATGGACGTCGTCGGCGCGTTGATCATGGGGCATCGCTATCAATCCTGGTGGACCGGGAGCATGCTCAGCATCGGCGCCGCGCGGCGCAAGCTGCCGCACCTGAACGCCACGGCCATGCAGGTGGCCGCGGGCGTCCTGGGCGCGGTCTTGTGGGCAATCCGCAATCCGCGGCGGGGCGTCTGCTTCCCCGAGGACCTGCCGCACCCGGAGGTGCTCCGCTGGGCGCGCCCCTTCCTGGGCCGCCTGCTCTCGCAGCCCACCGACTGGACCCCGTTGCGGCGGCATCGGGTCTATTTCGACGAGAACCCGCAGGCGCAGCCCGATCAGAGCGATCCCTGGCAGTTCAAAAACTTTCTGTTCCGTCCCTAGCCCGGATTTCTCACAACCGGGAAGATGACAACGGAATCCGGGCTCTGGCAAAACCGCGCCTGGATGGGCTCCAGAAGGCAAGCGGCGATCAATCGGGGAGCCTCTGCATCCCGAGAGAGTGTTGCCCTCCTGAGGATTCTCTGGCCCGGCGCGGTTTTGCTTTCCCAGCCTGCATG
>CAYPUR010000027.1:18034-22963 GCA_964413865.1 uncultured Verrucomicrobiota bacterium | reverse complement strand
ATGCTGACTTCTCCTGAGAACCCCGGCTTGGCGCTGGCAGAAAGTGGTGAGAAATGCAGGCTAGAAAGCGACGATCCGCTTCACTGCCAAGCTCGCAAGGGCGAATCCGAACGTGCCGGTCACGAACACCGCGGTTCCGAACACGGGGTTGGCGGGATCGCAATCGTCGGACGCCTGTGCGGCTTCGGTCTGTGGAGCGGCGGCGGGCTCAGGCGGTTGGGCGGGCACAGGCGGCTCGGTGGAATGGACGCAGGGCACGCCGAAGGGCGACTGTCCTCGGGGGAAACCGTAGTCCTGCCGCAGGATGGCGCGGACCTGGGCCAAGAGGCGGTCATGACTGCTGAACGCGAGGTCGTCGATTCGGACGCGGGCGGGGTTGCGTCGCCCTCCCGCGCCGCCGCTGGTGACAATGGGGATACGCCGGGCGCAGCAACCGGCGATGAGGCGGCTTTTGTTTGCGGCGCCGTCGATGGCGTCCACCAGGCAGTCGTAAGGCGTTTGGAGAATCTGCGCGGCGGTCTCCTCGCTGAAGCGCGCCGGGACGATTTCGATCTGCGGGTGCGGGTGGATGAGCCGGGCCCGGTCCGCCAGCACCTGGGCCTTGGGCTGGCCGAGGGTCGGTTCGAGCGCATGGATCTGGCGGTTGATGTTGCTGACACTCACGACGTCAAAATCCACCAGGGTCATCCGCCCGACGCCCGACCGCGCCAGGGCCTCGACGGCCCACGAGCCGACACCGCCGAGGCCGACGACGCAGACGTGGGCGCGGCCCAGGCGCGCCAGAGCCTCGCGGCCCAGCAGGCGGGCGACGCCGCCGAAGCGTGGGTCAACGTCGGTCATGGGGAGCGCCTCGCTAGAAATCGGCCGAGCCCGGGGTGCGGGCGAAGGGAACGACGTCGCGGATGTTCCCGACGCCGGTGAGGAACATCAGCAGGCGCTCGAAGCCGAGGCCGAAGCCGGCGTGCGGCACGGTTCCGTACTTGCGCAGGTCGACATACCACCAGTAATCCTCGGGCCGCAGCTTGTGGCAGCTCAGGTTTTCGAGGAGGGCGTCCAGGCGCTCCTCGCGCTGGGAGCCGCCGATCACTTCGCCGATGCCGGGCACAAGGACGTCCATGGCGGCGACGGTCTTCCCATCGTCGTTCAGGCGCATGTAGAACGGTTTGATCTCGCGCGGGTAGTTGAAGACGGTGACCGGGGAATGGAAGTGCTGTTCGGTCAGATACCGCTCGTGTTCGGACTGCAGATTGAGTCCGTACTCGACCGGGTACTCGAACGTCTTGCCGGACTTGCGGAGGATGTCGATCGCCTCTGTGTAGGGCACCCGCTGGAAGGGGCGTTCGACGACGAACTGGAGCCGGTCGTGGAGGCCCTTGTCGACGAACTTGCCGAACAGCGCGAGGTCCTCGGCACACCCTTCGAGCGCGTGCCGGGCCAGCGCCTTGACGAACTCCTCCGCCAAATCCATGTCGCCCTCGAGATCGCAAAAGGCCATCTCCGGCTCGATCATCCAGAACTCGGCCGCGTGCCGCGCCGTGTTCGAGTTCTCGGCCCGGAACGTCGGACCGAACGTGTAGACGTTCGACAGCGCGCAGGCGAACGTCTCGGCTTCGAGTTGCCCGCTCACGGTCAGGTAGGCCGGACGCCCGAAGAAGTCGGCCTCGGCCTGCCCGTCGATGTTGCCCTTGAGCGTGGTGACGCGGAACATCTCGCCGGCCCCCTCGCAATCGCTGGTGGTGATGATCGGGGTGTGGACATAGACGAAATCGCGATCCTGGAAGAAGGTGTGCACCGCGTAGGCCAGCCGGCTGCGCATCCGGAACACCGCGCCGAAGAGATTCGACCGGGGGCGCAGGTGCCCGATGGTCCTCAGGAATTCGAGCGTGTGGCCTTTCTTCTGGAGCGGATACGACGGGTCGGACTTGCCGAGCAGACGCAGGCGCGCGGCCTGGAGTTCCCACTTCTGGCCCGCGGCCGGGGAGGGCACGAGCCGGCCCGAGACCTCGGCTGAGGCGCCAGTGATGCAGTGGGCCATGTCGGCATAGCCGGGGACACCCGCGTCGACGACCGCCTGCAAGCTGCCGAGGCAGGACCCGTCGTTGAGTTCGAGAAACGAAAAGCCTTTCGCGTCGCGCCGGGTGCGCACCCAGCCGGCGATCGTGATCGCTTCCTGCGGTTCGGTGGCTCCAAGGACGTGTTTGATGAGAGTGCGCTTCATAGGCAAAGAATCGAGCCGTCAATCCGGCTGGGCGCGGACTCTAACAACGCTGCAAGGCGCCTGTCGAGCCGTGGAGCGCTTCCGCGCATCCGAAGGCCGCACAACTGAAGATGACCGGATAGAGCTCTTCGGCGTACCACAGCGCCGCGAAATAGAGCCCGATGGGCGATGGGGCAAAGACCGTGCCGCCCTGCGTCGCGCCCGCCAGCCACGCCAGGCCGCGGGCCACGGTTCCGCTCCCGGCGTCTTGACCGCCCATGGCCGCCTGCAAGGCCAGGGCCGTCTCCTCGACTGTCGCGGGGGCTCCGGCTGATCCTCCCCAACCTCCGTCCTCCTGTTGGTTCTGCCGCAGCCATCCCTCGCCGCGCGCGACGGCGGCCTGAACCCGGGCTCCGGCCCGGCCGCGAACGCGCTGCAGGGCCAGGAGGACGCGCGACGTCCCGTACACCGGATTCTCGAGCCGCGCCGCGTGCTGGTTGCCGAACCACAGCGGAATCCAAGCCCCGTCCCGACGCTGGGCGCGCAGCAGGGATTCGAGTGCGCGGCAGGCGGCGCGGTCCACATGCGCCCGCAGGCGCGCGTCCAGGCGCGGTCGCCAGGCCGCCCAGGCCGCCAGCACGTGGGCGGTGATGTCCGGACAACTCCGATCAAACGGCAGATTCGACCAGCCGCGGCAGAAGGTCGGAATGCCGCCGTCGCGGTTCTGCAGGTCGAGCAGCCACTGAATGCCGCGCCCGGCCGCGGCGCGCGCCTCAGGCGAGCCCGGGGCGAGCGCGTCCAGAGCCAGCAGCGCGCCGGCCGTATCGTCGGCATCGGGCACGCCCCCGGCAAGGCCGGTCCACGCCCAACCGCCGGGCGCCGCGTGGGTGAAGGGATGCTCGGCCTGATGCTGCTGCGCCAGCAGCCAGTTCACGAGAGCGGAGCGCCGGCCCGAATCCAGACACGCGAGCGGCTTCGAGCCGCAGCCAAGCGCGCCGATGCTCAACGTGGTGACCCATGTGCTCAGGTTGACGTCGATCGGCCAACTGCCGTCCGCGCGCACCGTGCGGGCCAGGAAATCCGCGCCCGCAATCGCCACGGGATGCGAGCGCAATCCGCATCCGGCCAGAGCCGAGACGACGAAACCGGTGAGGGGGATCGCTTCGAGGAATCCGCCGCCGGCGGGCTGGATGTCCCCGAGGATTCTGAGAACGCGTGGTTTGAGCGCGTTGCGCAGCGGGCCCAAGGGGCGGATTCCATGCCGCGTGTGCTCGTGGCGGGCCAGGCCGATCGCGATCAGGGCGGGCACTGCGTAGCTCACCACGGGCAGCCGCAGCCACTTGAAGAACCGATGCGGCAGGGCGGCCAGCTCGAAAGGCAACTGGGGAATGGCGGTCCAGGCCCGGTCCGGATCGCCCATCCGGCCACACAGCGCGCAGAACGTGAGGATCGGCACCGAGAAGGTGCGGTCCTTTCCGTACGCCTCGAGCACGCGATCGGCGATCTGATCGGGGGCCAGGCTGCCGAGACGCTTCTCGAGCCACCGCTCCGCGCGCTCGCAAGCGCCCCGGTGGAGGGTCGCGCGCGCGGCCTGATCGAACGCGGCCCAGCTCAGCAGCGTCGTGCTGAGGTTGGCCGGGCTGGACGGCGTGTCGCCCCACCCGCCGTCCGCCTGTTGGTGGTCTGCCAGCCAAATCAGGCCGCGGCTGACCACATCGGCGTGCGCCTGGGCATCCACAAGCCCCAACGCGGCCGTGGCCACGGCCGTGGAGAGCGCGCTGCTGGACAAGCGCCCCGTCCAATGACCCTCCGGCGCCATACGTTCCAGAAGGGCGCGCCGCGCATTGCGCGCCGCTGTGGCGATGCTCTGGTGATCCAGGGGCTCGGCGGACATAACGCTGCGGCGGGTCACATGCTATCCGGGGCGACCAGGTTGCCAAGCGCCAGGAGACCGTAAAAGGCGTATTCGCAATCCGGCCTTGGATCGAACGCGTGCGCGTGGAACCCGCCCGAATCGTCCCAGCACCCGGTTACGAAATCGAGGCAGGAGTCGATTGCGACGCCTCGCAGCGCGCCGATCCGGTTCAAGGCGTGCAGCGCCGTCGCGGTCGAGAGCAGATCCGATGCGGGCGCCAGGGGCGCGGCCGCGAAACCGCCGCCTGCCCGCTGCTGGCCCAGGAGCCACGCGACGCTTTTGGGCGGCAACGGCTCCCGCAACTCGCGCAGCAACAGCAGCGCCGCGGCGCTCACCGGCGTGCTCGCGGCTCCCCACCCGTCCCTGTTGACGAATCCTCCGGAGGCTTTGCCCAAACCGGACAGGATCGCTCCCAGGCCGGCCGGGTTCGGAACCGCTTCGCCCAGGGACTCGGCCGCCAGGGCGCCGATGAAACTCTCATAGACGCACCCTCTGCGCTGGCCGGGCAGTCGATGATAGCCGCCTTCGGCGCATGCATGGCGCGCGAGCTGTTCGCTGAGGCCTGCGCCGCACGCCAGGGGCGCGTTGCCGGGGGTGAGGATCTCGATGCAGCGCACCAGGCAGGTCAGGTGCACGAAGTCCAACGGGGCATCGAGCCGGGACTCGACGAAGCGGCGAATAGGTTCGACCGGCACATCGAGCTCGAGCGCCCGGGCGCACTCCAGACCGAAGACCGTGTAATAGAGGTCGCCATTCCCGCTTCGCCCGCGAAATCCGCCGTCCGCGGCCAACTGGGCGCGGACGAATGCGCCCAGGG
>CAYPUR010000027.1:0-18024 GCA_964413865.1 uncultured Verrucomicrobiota bacterium | reverse complement strand
CGCGGGCCAGGGTGTCGAGGCTTGCGGCGGCTCGGGCCAGGGCGCGCTGGAGACCGGCTGCGCAGCGGGTGCGGAGACTCGGAGCGACGGGGTCAGGCGCGGCCGGCTTCATGCCTTGGCGGCCGAGGATGGCGGGGGGCCGAGGAGCCGCCCGACGAGCCGGCGCAGCAGGCCTTTGAGGTGGGCGTTCTGAAGCGGGCTGAGCGAGCGCTGGGCTTCGTTGCGATAGTGTTCGAGCAATTGGCGGGCCTTGTCCTCGGTGCGCAACATGAGAAAGACGTCGCGAAAGATCTCTCTGCGGGTGGCGGCGGATGCCTGCGCGTCGAACGCGAGCTGCAGCCGGGCGCGGGCGTCGCCGGAAGCCTGTTCGCAGGCGATGGAGACCAGGATCGAGGGGCGCCGGGCCGCGGCGTCGCCGGGGGCCTGGGGATCGAAAGCGTCTTCGAGGTCGTCCCGGATTTGATAGGCGATGCCCAGGGCGGCGCTGAAGCGCCGCAGCGGCTCTTCCAGCGCCTCGTCCGCGTCCGCGCACACGGCCCCCAGGCGCAGCGCGACCTCGAACGCCGGCGCCGTCTTGCGCCGGAACAGATCGAGCGCCTGCGCGGTCGTCAGGGGCGAGGGGGAGCGCATCCAGTTCAACTCGGCGCCTTGTCCCAGGCAGAGGGAGCGATGGCCCTCGGCGGCGATCTTCAGGGCGCGCGCCTGTTGGAGCGGGGTGAGTCCGCTCTCGGCCAGCAATCGGTAGCCCTCGCCGATGAGGTAGTCGCCCAGGTTCAACGCGACGGGCATGCCGTGCTGGCGGGCCAATGTCGGGGCGCCGTACCGGACCTCGTCGCCGTCCTCGATGTCGTCATGCAGGAGTGAGGCCTTGTGGAAGCACTCCGTCGCCAGGGCCACCTTGCGCACGAAGCCGGGCAGGGAATCGGCGTCCCCCAGGCCCGCAAGCGTGATGTGGACGCAGACGGCAAGCAACGGGCGCCAGCGTTTGCCCGCCTGCGCCAGCCACTCGATGGCCGTGAGTTCCGTGAACGTGCCGCCGCAGCCCAGGACGCCCTGCAGGGCATCCTTTTGGAACCACCGCTCCACCTCGCGCCGCAGCGCGTCGATGTCGAGCCGCCCGGGCCACCGCACATCGGACTTGAGCCGGATCGCTTCGCGCACCCAGTCCGCATCCACGCCGGTCGCGTCGCATCCGTCGCGGAACAAGGGGATGGCGATGCCCGGGATGGCCTGCATGGCCGCGTGGGGAAAGGCGCGTTCGAGCACGTGCAGGCAGCTCACGCCGATCACCGCGTCGACCTGGCCCTGTTCGAGCAGCCGGGTGACCACGGTCGTGCCTTCGGCGATGAGCGTGACGCACCCCAGGGCCTGGGCCTCCGCCTGGAACTCGCCGATCAGACAGCGCCCGCACTGCTCACACAGCAGGCCGAACTCGTCGATCTCCGCCGGACACACGGCGCGCGTGCGCAGGCATTGCGGCAGCAAGACCACGCGCCGGTCGAATGGGATGCCCGCCAGCGTCTCGCGCCACGTCTCGTTCCCGAGCATGACCGTCGTGAAATCGCCGTAGCCCGGATCCTGGCCAAGCGCGTCGATCACCGCGCGGGTATGCGCGCGCAACTCTTCGAGCGTAAGCGGAGGGACAAGCCGCTGGCGCGCGACGTGGTCGCGCGCCGCGGCCCGCAGGAGCTCGCGCACGGGCTTCTCCTCAGGCACGCGCTGCGCGGGGCGCGGCGGCCTTCCGGCCGGGGGCGAAGAGGCCAGACGTTGAGGCGAAGGGTCAGCCATAGGCGCCAAATCCGAAGAACCAGTATTTCTTGGCAAGCCGGTAGGCCCAGTGCTTCTCGGGAATCTCCCGTCCCGGCATGTGATGCCCGGGTCGACACCGCATCGCAGCGAGCTCGGCCAACGCTGTGCCGCGGCCCGAGGTGTCGCGGACCCCCTGGGCAACCATCAAGTCGCGCAGCGCACCCGGACACTCGAGCAACACACACCCGCGTGTTTGCGACGCCGCAAAACGACGAAACGCATCAAGGAAAGCCGACCGTTCGATGAGCGCCACCGTGTCGTTCCCATCGCGCGCGTTCTCGCGGGCAAACTGGACGGGAGGACACGGCTCGATGTCGCCGCACGGCCCGATGTGATGGCTGATGCCGGTGGCCGCCGGGCACACGGCTCGCCCCTCGGCGTCCCAGTACGCGTCGACGATGATCAGCGGAAATCGGCCGCGGATCTCGACGATGAAGCGCCGCAGCGCCACGATCTCGTCCGCCGACAGGCAGAGGTCCGCCGACGGCTGCGCCCCCATGGGACGATAAATGTAATACCACAGGTAATGGACCCCCCGCCCGATCATCTCACGAACGAAGGTCTCCGACACCAGATCGCGGAAATTCGATTTGCAGATGCTGGTGGCGACTCCGATGAGCAGGCGCTCGCGCCGGCAGCACTCGAGTCCCTCCAGGCTCCGCCGGTAAACGCCCGTGCCGCCGCGGCGCTCGTCGCTGACCGCCTCGCCCCCCTCCACGCTGATCAACGGCGTGACGTTGCCCAGGCGGCGCATCGCCCGCGCGGCCTCGGCGTTCAGCACCGTTCCGTTGGTGAACACCTGGAAGTAGCAGTCGCGGTGCCTGCCCAGGACTTCGAGCAGGTGCGGATGCAGCAGCGGCTCCCCGCCCAGGATGCCGAAAAAGCGGCACTGTTCGCGCTTGGCCTGGGCGATGATGCGGTCCAGAAGCGCCGGTTCCAGCTCCCCGGGCGGCGTGGTCGGCGTCGCCCAGCAGCCCTGGCACTTCAGGTTGCACCGGTTGGTCACGGAGAGAAACAGGAACGCCGGAAACAACCGGCCCCGCCGCAGGCGCTTCTGGAATGCGCGCACGCTCCGCACGCCGCCCCACCCGAGCGTCCAGGCACACGTCGCCAACAGACGGAGATCCACCTCGCGCACCAGCCGGTTAAACAAAGCAGGGATCACGACGTCACTCCAGCGCGGGCCAGTTCCACGTTCTGCCGCAGCAGCCGCTTTTGCTCCACCTTCGCGCGGCGCGCGGCCAGCTTGGCGTAGACGTCCGAACCCAAAATGGCCTCGAGATCGACCCTGATGCGCGCCTTTTCCTTCGCCTCGTCCAGGACCGGCGCGCCGTTGATCGGCGGCTCGTGGTATTTCGGGAAGATGATCGCCACTTCGGGGCAGATGCGCGCGCACGCGGGGCAGTTGGTCTTGCAGGCTCGCGGGTTGGCCACCCGGACACGGCCTTCAGGCGAGAGATCGTAGACGCCAAACAGGCAGAACCCGAGGCATTGCTGGCAGTTGGTGCAGCGCTGCCCGTCAATCACCGGAAACCACGGAATCCAGCCTGCGTCCGCCGCGCCCTCGAGGGCGGCCTCCGCGAGACTGCCGGGTGCGGCCCGCGGGATTCCCAGGCGCGCCAGCGCCTGGTCCGCGGATCCAGCCCGCACATCGAGCAGCAGCGCCCGCTCCGGATCCAGCGGCGCAGCGGCCATGTGGAACAGGTTCCTGACCGCGCGTTCATGGCAGGCCAGAACCGCCGGGCGCGGCGCGCGGGCCAAGGCCTCGAGGCGCGGATCCCGGCGCGCCGCCAACTCGCACAGATCCGGCACCAGGTCGAACGGAGTCCCATGGGCCCGCAGGCTGGCGGCGAGGCTGCCCAGCGTCTCGGGCGCGATCAACCCGGCGTGGGCGCATTGGCAGATGATCAGGCCTGTCTGCATCAGGGTGTTTCCTTCGCCGGCGCGAGGCGCATGCTCAGGCCGTGCGGCTTGCGGCCGGAACCCAGGCGCATGTCGGAGCGCTGCTTGGAGATGTGACTCATGGGCCACAGATTGCGAACAACGAGCAACTCGAGTCAACCCGGGGCCTGGTCGAGCCGGAGGAATTCGATGCGGTGATTGGCGTGCGGGTTGCGTCCCGACGGTCCGGCGACCAGCGCGGCCAGGGCGCCGGGGACACGATGCGCGCGCAGCCAATGCCGGGCAAAGTCAGGCCAATGCTCGGGCTCGTCGGCCAGCTCGATGGGATGAACGCCATACGAGAAGGCCAACCCCTGACAGACCGCGCGATCGCCGCTTACGGCCACGATCCACATCCGCGGATTGTAGCGTGAAATCATCCGGGCCGTTGTCCCCGTGCGCGTCGGGACGAAAGCGGCGGCGCATGGCACCCTTTCGAGCGCGTGTTCCACCACCGCGGCGATGGCTTCCGACGCCGTGGCCGGCAAGTGCGGATTGGACAGCGCCTTGAGATCGTCAAGCCGCACGGGCGGGCGGTGCGCCTCGGTGAAGGCCGCGATCCGCGCAAGCATCGCCACGGCTTCCTCGGGATACCTGCCGATGGCCGACTCGGCTGACAACATCAGGCAATCGGTGCCATCGAGGATGGCATTGGCGACGTCGGTGGCCTCGGCGCGCGTGGGCAGGCGGTGGGCGACCATCGATTCGAGCATCTGGGTGGCCGTGATGACCGGTTTGCCCACGAGACTGGCTTTGGCGATCAGTTGCTTCTGCAGAAAGGCCATTTCCTCGATCGGCACCTCGACTCCCAAGTCGCCGCGCGCCACCATCACGCCATCGGCCGTCTTCAAGATGCCATCCAGATGCCTGAGAGCGCCGGCGCGCTCGATCTTCGCGATGAGGAATGGCGTCTTGCCCAGGGCCCGGGCCGCGTCGCGCACGGCTTCGAGATCCGCCGGCGTCTCGACGAACGACTGGCTCACGGCGTCCACGCCGTGTTCGAGCGCGAATGCCAGGCAGGCGCGGTCGTGATCGGTGAACGCGCTCATGCCCAGATCGATGCCGGGCAGGTTGAGGCCTTTCCTCGACCGGAGCTCGCCGCCGACCGCCACGTGGCAGTGCACGTCGTCCCCCTCGACCCGCTCGACAACCAGTTGGACCAATCCGTCGTTGAGGAAGAGGCGGTCGCCCGGCCTGACGACCCGCGGCAGCCGGTCGAAGCTCATCGAGACCCGCTGTCGGCCGCCGACGATGTCGGCTCGAGTGAGCGTGAACGGGGCGCCCGACTCCAGTTGGATCGGCTCGGGGTCAATCCTGCCGATCCGCATCTTGGGGCCGGGCAGATCGGCCATGACGGCAACACGCCGCCCCGTGGCCCGTTCGGCGGCGCGGATGCGGCGGATGCGCTCCGCGTGCTCGAGGAACTCGCCGTGAGAGAAGTTGAGCCGCGCGACGTTCAGCCCGGCGCGAATCAGCCGTTCGAGCATGTCCGCGGATTCCGAAGCCGGACCGATGGTCGCGACGATCTTGGTTTTATGAGCGGGAAATGGCACAGCGGCAAATCAGAGGGAAAAGCGGAATCGCGCGGCGCCTCGCGGCGAAGCCGGTCCAACGCGGCTTTCCGTGAGTCTGTTCCGAACGCGGTTCGACATGGCCGCAGGGTGGCACACGGGCGGGCTGGGATGAAGCCCAATATTCAGCTTGGCGGCGAGGGCGCGCAGCCGCGGCTTGCCGGACCGCCCTGCTCATGACAATCTGTGCACACATTGAATGACGACACACGCGTTCGAGCATCACAAGGGTGCCGGTTCACGACCGGACAGGGTAATTGACAGCACACGAGAAACCGCGGAACGCGGACGCCAGGGGATTATGCATCCCAGGTGGTTTGCCGGTTGCGCCCGCCCGCGCCTCCAAGCCGGCCTGCTTCTGGTCGCGGCAACGGTCGGCATCGGCGCGGTTCGATCCGCCGAGATCCCCGTCCCCAACGGCTCGTTTGAATCGCCCGCGACCGAGTTTGTCGATACTCGCCTCGATTCGTGGCAGAAAACGCCCAAGCCCGACTGGTTCGACGAGAGCGGATGGCAGCTCTGGGACCAACTGACCGGCCTCTTTCTGAATCTCGCGGTGGGCGATCCCGGGCGCATCGAGAACTGCGATGGCAATCAAGCGGTCTGGATTTTCGCCGTCCCCGAGGCAGGCTTCTTCCAGGACTACGACTCGACGGACTGGTCCAGCACCTCGCCGCTCCACGCCTTCGACGCCAGGTATGAAGCCGGCAAGTCCTATCAACTCACCGTGGGCGTGCTGGGCGGAGGCGGCAACATGCAGGCGGGTGCCAGCCTCCTGGTGGAACTGTATTACCGCGACGGCTCGAGCAACCAGGTGTCCGTGGCGGCAACGAGTTTCGTCTACGCGCCGCCGCCGGTTCCTGGCGCCAAGCGGCTCGCTGACGTGACGGTCGAGGTTCCGACCGTGCCGGCCGGCGCGTCCTGGGCGGGGCAGCACATCGGGATCCGGCTGCTGTCCACGATCGATCCCTCTCTGGCGGGCGGTTTCTGGGATGTGGACAACGTGCGCCTCGAGGCCTTCGGGGAGCCGGTGCTGCTGGCTCCGGGGTTTTTCGATGGCAAGTTCGGCTTCACCCTTCAAAGCGCGCCGGGGGCGAAGTTCGAGATCCTGGCCGCTTCGGACGCGCGCTTGCCTCTGTCGAACTGGACCAGCCTGGCGACGCTGACCAGCGCCACCGGCAGCATCGCGTTCAAGGATGAAAGCCCGACAGTGGAACGTCGCTTCTACCGGGCGCGCCAGGTCGAGTAGGAGTGGTTTTGTTGATGACCAGCCATTCGCGAAGACGGTTCGCGCGGAGGTCTGTGGCGGTCAAGGGCGCCCGCGCCCGGGCCGCCTTTACGCTTGTCGAATTGCTCGTGGTGATCGCGATCATCGCGGTGCTTGCAGCCCTGCTCCTTCCCGGACTGGCTGCTGCGAAGGAGGCGGGACGCCGGGCGGTCTGCTCGTCCAACCTTCGCCAGATCGGCCTCGCCATCCACAGTTACGCGGAGGAGTGCGATGGGGCGATTCCCTACGGCCCGCCGGCGCCGCCTTTCACCAGCCCCGCGAGCTTCTATCCCTCGACCGGCACACCAACCAGCCTCATCGGCCTGCAAGGCGGCGCCCCTGTTGGGCTCGGCTTGCTCCTCTCGCAATACCTGTCCGATCAGCCCCGCGTCCTGTTTTGCCCTGGGCCCGACCAATCGGTGGATGCCGGAGCGGAATTGGCGAATGTGGGCAAGCGCCAGGTGCAGGCGAGTTACTATTATCGCCACGGCAGCAACACGCAGTTGTTCGACGACCCGACGACAGTGTCGGGATCCTCACCGCCGCGGCTGGCCAGCCTGGGCAATAACCGCAACGGGCTGCCCATCCGGGCCCTGGCCATGGACACCCAGTTTCTCTGTCCGCCCGGCCTGGAGTCGTTCAACGTGAAGCCTCGCACCCACCACCGCCAGAAGTTCGTCAACGTCCTCGACAGCGACGGGCATGTCCTCTCGCGCCGGAACACCGGCGGTCGGTTCACGGTGAATCTGGTCACCTATGGCGAAATGCGCGGCGCTTTCAGCCGGATTCTCGAGGTGTTGGAGTCCGCTGACGAGTGATGGGCGAGTCGGTCGCGCTCAGGTTGTCCCTGGGGAGGCGTTGAGATTCAACCGGTCAATGCATACGGGGACCACGAACCGGAAGCGTTCAACGTTCAACGTTCAACGCTCAACACTCAACGCTCAACGCTCAACGTTCAACGTTCAACCTGACTGTGTGAGCACAGAGCCTTCCACAAACGGGTGTCCGCCCGCCAGCGCCTCGAGGTTGGCGACGGTTGTGCGCGCGATATCGGCCAGGGCCTCGTGCGTCAGGAACGCCTGGTGCGAGGTGATCAGCACATTCGGAAACGTCAGCAGGCGCGCCAGTTCGTCGTCCTGGAGCACCTGGTTGGAGAGGTCCTCGAAGAACACCCCTTCCTCCTCCTCGTAGACGTCCAACGCCACCCCGCCCAGCCGCCCGGTCTTGAGCGCTTCGATGAGCGCGGTGGTATCGATGAGGGCGCCGCGGCTGACGTTGACCAGGATGGCGCCGGGCTTGACCAGATCGAGCGTTTCGGCGCGGATGAGGTGCCGGGTCTCCGGTGTCAGCGGCAGGTGCAAGGAGATGACATCGCTCAGGCCCAGAAGCGAGGACGCGTCCACGTACTCGACACTCTCCCGGGCGGCCCACTCCCGATCTTTGAACGGGTCATGCGCCAGCACTGTCATGCCGAAACCGCGCAGGATCTGGGCCGTGACGCGTCCGATCTTGCCCGTCCCGAGGATGCCCGCCGTCTTCCCATGCAGGTCGAATCCGACCAGTCCGTTGAGCGAGAAATTCAGTTCGCGCACGCGGTTGAAGGCGCGATGGATCCGGCGATTGAGCGTCAGCAGCAGGGCAAGCGCGTGCTCGGCCACGGCGTAGGGCGAGTAGACCGGCACCCGGGTGACGACGATGCCCAACTCCCTGGCTGCGGCGACATCGACATTGTTGAAGCCGGTGCCCCGCAGGGCCACGAGCTTGACCCCCTCGGACGCCAGCGCATCGAGGCACGGGCGATCCACCTGGTCGTTGACAAAGGCGCACACGGCTTGGGCGCCCCGGGCCGCGGGCGCGGTGTCGGCGGTCAGCCGGAACTCGAGAAATCGCCAGTCAATCCCGCGATCAGCAGAGGCCTGTCGCAGGGCGTCGGTGTCGTAGGGGCGTGCGTCAAAGACGGCGCAGGTGGTCATAGTCATTCGAGTCGGCCCATTTCACGGTTTCTGCGGAAAACTGCGAACCCAAAAAACCGGTTTCGTCTCCCGCCGGCAAGAAAACGGTTCAATCCCGGTCCCGCGCGGTCTCGAGCGGCCCCGCCGGCTCCTTCCATCCTCCCCCCAGGGCCCGGTAGAGCTGGACGACGCTCAGGAGTTCGTTGAGGCGGGCTTGGGCCAGCGCCAGCTCGGCCGCGAACAGTTCCTGCTCGTTGTAGAGCACTTCGAGATAGCTGGTGACTCCCCCTTCATAGCGCGTGTTGGCCAGTTCGGTCGCGCTGCGATGCGCCTCCGTGCGTTCCTCCTGCCGAACTCGAAACTCCCGCGTCCGCTGGTAGGCGATGAGCGCGTCCGAGACCTCGTGAAACGCCGTCTGCACCGTCCGCTGGTATTGGGCCAGGGCCTCGTCGAACTGGGCGCGCGCGAGCCTCAGGTTGGCCCGCAGCGCCCCGCCGGTGAACAGAGGCGCCGAAACCGCGGGCCCAAACTGCCAGGTCCGCGCCGGGGCGCTGAACAGATCCGAAAGAGCGACGGCCTGATAGCCGTAGAGGCCTGTGAGCGTCACCTGCGGGAAGAATGCCGCCTTGGCCTGGCCGATGTCGGCGTTGGCGGCGACGAGAGCCTGCTCCGCCGCGCGAATGTCCGGCCGCCGTTCGATCAGAGACGACGGCAATCCGGGCGGCACGGGGACGTCGAGTTTCTGGCGCAGCAATCCCTCGCCGCGCGCCGGCGATCCCGGGTTGCGTCCGAGGAGCAGGCTCAGCTCGTTTTCTTTTTGCTCGATGCGGCGATGGGTTTCGGCGATGGCGGCCTCGGCTGTGGCGACGAGGATCTTCGCCTGGTGGACGTCCTGCATGGAAGCCACCCCGCCTTCCTCGCGCGCCGTGGTGAGCGCCAGCGAATCGGTGCTGGCGTCGTAGGTGCTCCGCGCGATCTCGAGTTCGTAGTCGAGTTCGAGCAGGCTCAGATACGCCGTGGCGACCTGGGCCACGAGCGTCTGGAGAACGGTCTGCCGCGCCGCTTCGGTGGCCAGCAGCCGTGCCCGGGCCGCCTCGTTGGCCCGGCGAATACGGCCCCACAGATCCAGTTCGTAGCTGGCCATCGTGGCGTAGGCGCTGAACTGCTCCGCCTCCGGATCCACGCCCCGCGGGATGGCGGCCGCGCCGCGCTGCGAACTGCGGGCGGCGGTCCAGTCGCCGCCCGCGCCCAGTGCGGGCAGGAACTGGGACCGGGCCGCGCGCGCGGCGGCCTCGGCTTGCAGGACACGGGCGGCGGCGGCCTTGATATCCCAACTGTTGGTGAGCGCCTCGGCCACGTAGGCCCGAAGCCGCGGATCGGGCATCACCTCCCACCAGCCGAGGTCCCCCAGCGACTCGGGGGCCGTCAGATCCCGGCTGTCCGACTGCGCGGGGCGATAGGCGGCAGGCGTATCGAGGGCGGGACGTTGGTAGCGCGGTCCGACAGCGCAGCCGGCCAACAGGGCGGCCGCCAGACACAACGACCCGGCAATGTGAGATCGCTGGGTCATGGGGCCGCTCCTTCCGATTCGCCCCCAGCCGCCGCGGCACGCGCCGGCGGCGGGGCGGTCTTGCCTGCGCGCGCGGCCAGGGTTTGCACGAACACATAGCAGACCGGCACGAGGAACACCCCGACCGCGGTGGCCACGGTCATGCCGAAGACGACGCCTGTCCCCATCGTGCTGCGCGCGGCGGCGCCGGAACCCGAGGCCAGCATCAACGGCACGCAGCCCAGGATGAAGGCGAAGGAGGTCATGAGGATCGGACGCAATCGGAGCTGCGATCCGGCGACGGCGGCCTCGATGATCTCGTGGCCCTCCTCGCGCCGCATTCTGGCAAACTCGACGATCAGGATGGCGTTCTTGGCGGCCAGGCCGATGAGCATCACGAGGCCGATCTGGGCATAGACGTTGAGGTCAAACTGCCGGGCCAGCAGGCCGGTGAAGGTGCCGAGCACGACCAGCGGCGTGGCCAGCAGCACGGAGAAGGGCAGGGCCCAGCTTTCGTACTGCGCCGCGAGCAGCAGAAACACAAAGACGATCGCCATGCCGAAGACGACGCCGGCCTCGCCCTCGGCCCTCTTCTGCTGCAGGGTAAGTCCGCTCCACTCGTAACCGTATTCGCGCGGCAGTTGGCGCGCGACATCCTCGATGGCGCGCAGGGCCTGGGCGGAGCTGTAGCCCGGCGCCGGCGCGCCCAAGACTTCCGCGGCCGAATACAGATTGAAACGGGCGGCGAAGTTCGGCCCGGACATCGGCTCGATTCGGACCAGGCTGTCGAGCGGCACCATCTTGCCGTCGCCGTTGCGCACGTAGAGGTCGCCGATCTGGTCCGGGCGGCTGGCGAACCGGGGTTCGGCGGCCACGAACACCTTGAACACGCGTCCGAATCGGACAAAGTCGTTCACGTAGAGCCCGCTCAGGTAGGCTTGCAGCGTCGAGAACACGCTGTCGACCTTCACACCCAGCGTGCGCGCTTTCTCGCGATCGAGCTCGACCCGCACCTGCGGCGTCACCGGCTGGAACGTCGTCGACAACCGCCCGATCTCGGGGCGCTTCGAGGCCTCGGTGATGAACTGTTGCACGCCTGCCGACAGGTGATCGACCGACCCGCCCGACCGGTCCTGGAACTGAAGCGAGAACCCCGACACATTGCCGTACCCCGGAAGAGCGGGCGGTCCGAACGCAAAAACCCGCGCGGGCGGGAACGCGAAGAATGTCCGGTTCCATTGCCGCGCGATGGCGCTGGCCTGGAGTGCGGGCGTCTTGCGCTCTTCCCAGTCGTCGAGACCGATGAACATCAGGGCGGCATTCGGGCTGTTGAGGCTGTTGAGGAGATTGAAGCCCGAGATCGCGACCGCGGACCGCACGCCGGGCGTGGCCATGACGACCGCCTCCGCCTTCTCGAGCACCTCGCCGGTGCGCTGCAGCGAGCTGCCTTCCGGCAACTCGAGCGCCAGAAACAGGTAGCCCTTGTCCTCGTCCGGAATAAACCCGCCCGGGACAACCCGGGAGAGAATCAGGATGCCGCCGACGGCGGCCACGAGCAGCAGCATCGAGCGCGCGGCCTTGCGGACCAGGAAGCGCACGATGGCGGTGTAGCCGCGGGTGAAGCGGTCAAAGGCGCCGTTGAACCACCGGAAGAACGCGCCGACCGGCCCACGTCCGGGCGTCGGCTTGCGAAGGAGCATCGCGCTCAAGGCCGGGCTGAGGGTCAGGGCATTCAAGGCCGAGAACACGACCGACACCGCAATGGTGATGGCGAACTGCTGGTAGAGACGGCCCGTCACGCCCCCCATGAAGGCCACCGGCACGAACACCGCGCAGAGAACCAGGGCGATCGCCACGACCGGCCCGGAGACTTCACGCATCGCGTGCCGCGTGGCCTCGACAGGCGTCAGCCCGCGCTCGATGTGATGCTGAACGGCTTCCACCACGACGATGGCGTCGTCGACCACGATCCCGATTGCCAGCACCAGGCCGAAGAGGGTCAGCGTGTTCACGCTGAACCCGAGCAGCGGGAACGCGATGAACACCCCCAGCAGCGAGACCGGAACCGTCAGCATGGGGATGATCGTGGCCCGGACGCTCTGCAGGAAGATGAACACCACCAGCAGCACCAACACCAGCGCTTCGAACAGCGTGTGGACAATCTCGTTCATCGACGCCTTGATCGGCAGCGTCGAGTCCAGTGTGATCTCGTAGTCCATGTCCGGCGGGAACTGCGCCTTCCGGTCCTCGAGCAGACGCTTGACCGCATCGGCGGTCGCCAGCGCGTTGGCGCCGGGAGCCAGGTACACGCCGAGCGCGGCGCAGCTCTTCTGGTTCAAACGGGCGCGAATGGCGTAGGTCTGCGCCCCCAGTTCCACCCGGGCGATGTCCTTGATCTTCACATGCGAGCCGTCAGGGTTCGAGCGGACGATGATCTCCTCGAACTCGGACGCCTCGCGGAGCAGGCCCAGGGTGCGGACGTTGTACTGGAGTTCCTGGCCGGGCGGGGCGGGCTCAGCCCCGATGACCCCGGCGGGCGACTGCGCATTCTGCTCGCGGATGGCCGCGCTGATGTCGTCGGGTGTCAGGCCCAGAATGGCCAGTTTGTCCGGACGCAGCCAGACGCGCATGGCGTAGTCCTGGGCGGTGAAGTTGTTCACGTCCCCCACGCCGGGCACGCGTTTGATGGCGTCGACGAGGTTGATGTTGGCGTAGTTGCCGAGAAACACCGAGTCCCACGTCCGCTCCGGAGAGAAAAGCCCGATCACCAGGAGGACGTCCGGGCTCGAACGCTTGACGGTCACCCCCTCGCGCTTGACGGCGTCGGGGAGCTGCGGGGTGGCCAGCGACACCCGGTTCTGCGTGTTGACTTGCATGATGTCCACGTCCGTCCCCACATCGAACGTGACATTGAGCGTCATCTTGCCGTCATTGGCGCTGACCGACTGGAGGTAGAGCATCTTGTCGACGCCGTTGACCTGCGATTCGATCGGCGTCGCCACGGAGTCCATGACCGCCTCGGCCGCCGCGCCGCGGTAGGTCGCGGTCGCCTGGATGAGGGTCGGGCTCACGGCCGGATACTCCGCGATCGGCAGGCGCGTCAGGGAGATCAGGCCCACCAGGACGATGACGATGGAAATCACCATCGCCACAATCGGGCGGCGAATGAAGAAGTCGGCCATGCGCTACTCCTGGGCGGCCGGTTTCTGAGCGCCGGCCCGCCGCGCGGCGGCGGCCTGGGCCATCTCTTCGGCCGTCATGGGCTGCACAGGCGCGCCCTGCCGCGCTTTCTGCGCGCCCTCGATGATGATGCGTTCGCCGGCTTGCAGGCCCTCGTCGATCACCCAGCCGCTGCCGAAGCGCACCCCGGCCTTCACCGGGCGCTGCGTGGCGCTCTTCGCGTCGTCCACCACCCAGACAAAGTGTTTGCCCTGCAGCTCCTGCACCGCGCGTTGCGGGACCAGAATGCTCGGCCGGTCGATCCTCAGGACCATGCGGACCCGGCCAAACATGCCGGGCCGCAGCGCGCCGCCCGGGTTGGGGAACACGGCGCGCGCCCGCAGTGTGCCGGTGGTGGTGTCGACCGCGCGGTCGGCGAAGACCCACTTGCCCGGCTCGGCGTGTTCGGAGCCGTCGGCCAGGATCAGGGTGAGGGGGACATCGATGAACCGCAGACCGAATCGGCGCTCGACTTCCAATCCGCGCAGATAGTCCACCTCGCTGATGTTGCCGTAGAACCAGATCGGATCCAGTTGCGAGATCGTGGCCAGCAACGTCGGCTGCCCCTTGCCCACCAGATCGCCCACCGAAACCTCTTTCGCCCCAATCCGACCCGAGGCCGGCGCCCGCACGTCGCAATAGGAGAGGTCCAGTTCCGACGACTTAAGCCGCGCCTCGGCGGTTTGCACGTTGGCCCGGCCGACATCGACCGAGGCAATCGCATTGTCGAGATCCTGCTGCGGGATCGCGCGTTTCTCGGCCAGCGGTCGGAGGCGGGCCACGTCCTTCTCGTACTTGTTCAAGGCGGCCCGGGCCTCGGCCAGCCCGCCCTTGGCGGCCTCGAGCCGTTCGAGAAACGGCTTGGTGTCGAGCAGATAGAGCGGGTCTCCCTGGTTCATCGTCGCCCCCTCGGTGAACAGGATCTTCTCGACAAAGGCCTCGACCCGCGCACGCACCTCGACGTTCTGGGGGGAATCGAGTTGCCCGATGTACTCGATCACCACCGGCACGTTGCTGGCCGTGACCTCGGCGATCAGGACCACCGGCGGCGGCAGCGAGGAGGGCGAGGGCGGCTTCGTGCACCCCGCCACAAACAGCACCGTCGCGAGAAAGGCTCCCCGGGAAAAGACTCGGCGCCATCGCCCCAGCGGTCCCGGGCACTGCGACGCGGTCGTTTGATCTGTCAGGCACGACGAACCTGGTTGCATAGGCGTTGCGCGCATTGTGTCACATCCTCGCAAGGAGTTGAACAGCGATTTTTTGGATGTTCATTTCCGGGCTGAAGCCGTACAAGACGCCCATGCTCAAAGCCGGAATCCTCGGTTTGCCCAACGTCGGCAAATCCACGCTGTTCAACGCCCTGACGCGTTCCCGCAAGGCCCTGGCGGAGAACTACCCCTTCTGCACGATCGAGCCCAACCTGGGCGTTGTGAACGTGCCGGAGCCGCGCCTCGAAGCCCTCGCCCGCATCGCCAAAGTGCCCAGGACCATTCCGCCGGCGGTCGAGTTTGTGGACATCGCCGGCCTGGTCAAGGGGGCTTCCCAGGGCGAAGGCCTGGGCAACAAGTTCCTCAGCCATATCCGCGAAGTCGATGCCCTGGTCCACGTCGTGCGCTGCTTCGACGACCCGGACGTCGTGCATGTCACCGGCAGCGTCGATCCGGTCCGCGACATCGAAATCGTGACCACCGAGCTGGTGCTGGCGGATCTCGAAGCCCTCAAGCGGCGGCGCGAGCGCATCCTCAAGGAGGTGCGGGCCCTCGATAAACACGCGCTGGCGGAAACTCATGTCCTCGACAAGCTCGAGCCGCATCTCAACGCGGGCCATCCCGCCCTCACGCTCAACCTCGCCAGGGAGGAATGGGACCTGGCGCGCCCCTGTTGCCTCCTGACCACGCGCCCGACCATCTTTGCCGCCAATGTCAAGGAAGCCGATTTGCCGCGTCTCGACGAGAACCCGTACGTGGCCCAGGTGCGCGATTACGCCCGTCGCCACCATGCCTGCGACACCGTGGTCGTGTGCGCCCAGTTGGAGAGCGAAGCGGCGGATCTGACGCCCGAGGAGGCGAAGCTCTATCTCGAGGAATTGGGCGTCAAGGAATCCGGGCTCGATGCCCTGATCCGCAGCACCCATCAGTTGCTGGGACTCCGCACTTTCTTCACCTTCAATGAGAAGGAAGCGCGGGCCTGGACCCTCCGCGGCGGCGAGACCGCACTGCGCGCGGCCGGAACCGTCCACACCGATTTCGAGAAGGGCTTCATCAAAGCCGAGCGTGTGAGCTGCGCCGACCTTGTCCAGTGCGGGTCGGTCGCCCACGCGCGCGAGACGGGGCACTACTCGCACGAGGGCCGCGACTATGTGGTGCGCGACGGCGACGTGCTCCTTTTCAAATTCAGCGTGTGAACAAGCCGGCGAGCAATCCCGGATGGTTCATGGAGTTGTGACCACCGCGAACCCGAAAACCCGAAGACGCGGACCGATGCGGGCTAGATACAGCGTCAGAAGTTCCGCCGTGTGAGGGCGCGCGGCCTACAGGTTTGCAGGCCGAATCCCCTGACCCGGCGCTGCATCGTTTATGTCGCTCTGTATGGAACGCCGCAGCCGCCGTCCCAGTAAACTATGCAACCGAGACTCATGCAGACTGTTCTTCTCGCCGCCGCGACAATGACCGGCGGTTCCGCGCATTCAGACGAAGGAATGTGGCTGTTCAATAACCCCCCGCGCCACATCCTGCGCGAGCGCTACGGATTCGAGCCGTCCGACGCCTGGCTCGAACATCTGCAGAAGGCGTCCGTCCGGTTTAACAGCGGCGGGTCGGGCTCGTTCGTGTCCGAAGACGGCCTTGTGGCTTCGAATCACCACGTCGGCGCCGACGCCCTCCAGAAGTTCGGCGACAAGGACCACAATTACCTGCGCGACGGGTTCCATGCCCGGACCCTGGCCGAGGAGAAGCAGTGTCACGACCTTGAACTGAACGTCCTGATGAGCATCGAGGATGTGACCGAACGCGTGAATGCCGCCGTCACCCCCGATCTCAGCGCCGAGGAGGCCTTTCGCGCCCGCCGCAAGGTGATGGCCCAAATCGAGAAGGAATCGCTCGACGCCACCGGCCTGCGCAGCGACGTGGTGACGCTCTATCAGGGCGGCCTCTACCACCTCTACCGCTTCAAACGCTACACCGACGTCCGCCTCGTCTTCGCCCCCGAACAGCAGGTCGCCTTCTTCGGCGGCGATCCGGACAACTTCGAGTACCCGCGTTACAACCTGGATATCTGCTTCTTCCGCGTCTACGAGAACGGCAAGCCGGCCAGGGTGCCGCACGCCCTCCGCTGGAGCAAGGCCGGCGCGGCGGATGGCGAACTGGTGTTCGTGTCGGGCCATCCCGGGCGCACGGATCGGATGCTGACGGTGGCCGAACTCGAGTATCTGCGGGACGTGCAGTATCCTTACACGCTCCAGTTGCTGCATCGGCGCGAGGTGGTGCTCGATGCCTGGGGCCAGCGCAACGCCGAGAACGCACGCAAGGTCCGGGACGACCTGTTCGGCGTCCAGAACAGCCGCAAAGCCCGCGAAGGCGGCCTGGCGGGCCTGCTCGATCCGGCGTTCATCGCATCCAAACAAGCCGCCGAACAGAGGCTCCGGGCCGCTGTGTCGGGCAACGCCCGTTTCCAGGAGGCCCGCGACGCCTGGGACCGCATCGCGGCGGCGCAGGCGGTCATGGCCGAGCATGCGCGGATGTACCGCCTGCTCGAAGCCGGGCACGGATTCAACAGCGAGTGGTTTGGCATCGCCCGCACGGTGTTGCGGGCGGCCGAGGAACACGCCAAGCCGGACGGCGAGCGCCTGCGCGAGTTCCGCGACTCGAACCGCGAGTCGCTCGAACTCGATCTGTTTTCGACCCGCCCGGTCTACGACGATTACGAGCAGGTCCGGCTCGCCGATTCCCTCACGTGGCTGGTCGAACAATTGGGTTACTCGAACCCCCTGGTCCAACGCGTCCTCGATGGCAAATCGCCCCGACAGCGCGCAGCCGATCTCGTCCGCGGCACGACGGTCAAGGACGTCGCCCGGCGCAAGGAACTCTACAAGGGCGGCAAGAGCGCCCTGGACGCCGCCTCCGATCCGATGATCGGTCTGGCGAGGTCGATCGATGCCGAGGCGCGGGCGTTGCGCAAGACGCTCGAGACCCAGGATGAAATCAAGCGCCAGGCCCACGCGCAGATCGCAAGAGCCCGGTTCGCCATCGACGGCGCCAACACCTATCCCGATGCCACCTTCACGCTCAGATTGGCGTTCGGCCAGGTCAAAGGATACGAGGACGCGGGACAGCACGTGCCCTTCCAGACAACGCTCGCCGGCCTCTACCAGCGCTGGGAGGATCAGCAGGGGCGTCCCCCCTTCGACCTGCCGCCCCGCTGGCTCGAGCGCAAAAGCGCCCTGAACCTCGATACCCCCTTCAATTTCGTCTGCACCGCCGATATCATCGGCGGGAACTCCGGCAGCCCCGTCGTCAACCGCGCCGGAGAATTCGTCGGGATCATCTTCGACGGCAATATCCAGTCCCTGGTTCTGGATTTCTACTTTACCGACGACGTCGCGCGCGCCGTGTCGGTCCATTCCTCCGCCATCCTCGAATCGCTTCGGCGCGTCTGCGCTGCCCAGGCGTTGGCGGACGAATTGGTCGCCGGCCGGCTCAAGTGAGAGGCTTCTAACCC
>CAYPUR010000026.1:26436-31620 GCA_964413865.1 uncultured Verrucomicrobiota bacterium | reverse complement strand
CTCCCGGACCCGGGCCGTGGCTGCCGCCCGATGCCCTTCCACCAGCTCGGCCAGATGCTCGAGAGTCAACATAATGGAACCACACCCCAATCGCGGCTTCGTGTCGATACCGATCTGCGCCGTGCGCACCGGACCGACACGGAGCGGATTATGGGGAACGTACCTCTTCCCTGTTGGACGGCCAAGGAAACAGAGACCAAGGAACGCTCAACGCTCAACGCTCAACGCTCAGGTGGTACCCCCGGCGCGACTCGAACGCGCGACCCTCTGCTTAGAAGGCAGATGCTCTATCCAACTGAGCTACGGGGGCAGAGCCATCAACATCCGATCTGCGTTCGGGGCCATGCTACGTTTGTCCAGGGGGCAGGGCAAGCCCACTTATAGTAGGGCTTGACCGCAAGGGACGCCGGGACTATACCGAATCCGCCTGCACAACAGCGCTGCCAAACAACCTGAACGCAAACGACTTCTATGACTAAACGCGACTTGGTCGTGAAAATCAGCGAGGAAACAGGACTGGTTCAACAACAAGTCCTCGATGTGATCCAACGGACGCTCGACCTCATCTCGAGGGCCCTCGCGCAAAACGAGACGGTCGAATTGCGCAACTTCGGCGTCTTCGAAGTCAAAGTCCGCCGCGCCCGAGTCGGACGCAACCCCAACGCGCCGGCAAAAGACGTCCGCATTCCCCCCCGCGCCGTGGTCAAGTTCAAACCCGGCAAGGAAATGCGGGACGAGGTCCTGAAACTCACACCCGGCGCGGCGCCCGAATCCTGACGTTTTCCAGGCTGGCATCGTGTTCGAATGCCTCGCCCGGAGGCCGCGTCACCTAACCCACCGATGGACCGAATCCCCGGTTTTCGCGATTTCTATCCCGAGCCGCTGCCGACGACGGATGTCTGGAGCGCCGACCTGCGCCGTTTCATCTTCGAGAGATGGGCCGATACGGCGCGTCGCTACGGATTTCGCGAGTACGACGGCCCTCCGCTGGAGCCGCTGGAACTCTACACCACCAAGAGCGGCGCGGAGATCGTCTCCCAGCTCTACAACTTCACCGACAAAGGGGGACGCGAGGTCGCCATGCGTCCGGAGATGACCCCGACCCTCGCCCGCATGGCGTCCGCACAGGAGCGTCAGTACAAGAAGCCGATCAAGTGGTACGCCATCCCCCAGCTCTTTCGCTACGAGCGCCAGCAGAAAGGGCGCCTGCGCGAGCATTTCCAGTTCAACGCCGACGTTGTGGGCGAGGCGGAGCGGGCTGCCGACGCCGAGTTGATCGCCCTGTTGATCGACTCGTTGCGCGCGTTGGGGCTGACGGCATCCGACTTTGTCGTGCGGCTCAGCAGCCGCAATGCCTGGCAGGACTTCTTCAGCCGTCATTGCAGCGAGAGCTCGAAGGCCTGCGAATTCTACCAGGTCATCGACAAGCTCGAGCGGGAACCGCCCGAGATCAGCGCCGCGAAGCTGGGCGCGCTGGGCTTTGCGGTCGACGATGTCCAGGCTTTCATCACCGCCGGCCAGCCGACTGACGAGTTGCGGTTGATCCTCGACAACCTCGCCGCGCGCGGTCTGGGCGCGTTTGTCAAAGTCGATTACGGCGTGATCCGTGGACTCGATTACTACACCGGCCCCGTCTTCGAGGCGTTCGATCTGAAAGGGGAATTCCGGGCCATCGCCGGGGGCGGACGCTACGACAACCTCATCAAGGTCATGTCCGGCGGACGCGTCGATCTGCCGGCGCTCGGTTTCGGGATGGGCGACGTGGTCCTCGCCGAACTCCTCAAAGCCCGCGGTCTGACGCCCGATGCGAAACCGCGCCTGGCCGCGTTCGTGCTCATCGAGAACGAGGCGCTGCGGGCGGATTCCCTGGCGCTCATCCAGCGGCTGCGCGACGCGAGATCGAGCGTGGACTACTCACTCGTCCCCGCGCGATCGGACAAGCAGTTTAAGCGCGCCCTCGAACTGGGCGCCCGCGCGACCGTCCGACTCGAACGCAGCCCAGCCGGCGACCTGATCGCCAAGGTCAAAAACCTCGCCACCCGGGCCGAACGCGCCGTCGCGCCGGACGATGTGGTCGGCGCCGTCGCGAGCGTCGAGTGTTCTCACGGTTCCGCGCAGTCCGATCTCCGGGCTGAGCCTTGACAAGCAGCACTGCCACACACCATGCGCACCCTCATCCTCGGCATCGACAGCGGGACACAATCGACGAAGGCGCTCCTCCTCGACGCCACCAAGAAGCGCGTTGTTGGCACGGGTTCCGTCCCGTACGGCCTGTTGCCGGGCCTGGCGCCCGGCGCCAAGGAACAGCGTCCGGAGACCTGGCGCGCCGCCACAGCCAAGGCGATCAAGGCCGCCATGAAGGCCGCGCGCGCTCAGGCAGGCGAGGTCCAGGCCATCGGTGTGAGCGGCCAGCAGCACGGCTTCGTCCCGCTCGATGCCCACGGACAGGTCATTCGCCCCGCCAAGCTCTGGTGTGACACGTCCACCGCCGAGGAGTGCGAGGCGATCACGTCCGCGTTGGGCGGCCCTGAGGCCACGATCGCCGCGCTGGGCAACGCCGTCCTGCCCGGGTTCACAGCCTCGAAGATCCTCTGGCTCAAACGGCACGAGCCGCGGAATTTCGAGCGCTTGTCAACCATCCTGCTGCCGCATGATTACATCAACTTCTGGCTGACCGGGCGCGCTGTCATGGAATACGGCGACGCCAGCGGGACCGCCCTGCTCGATGTCCGGACGCGCCGATGGTGCGCGAAAGCGCTCGAAGCGATCAACGCGGACCTGGCGTCCAAGCTGCCCCCCTTGCAGCGGAGCGATGAGCCGGCCGGCACCCTTCAGGCTTCAACGGCAAAGGCCTTGGGCCTCAACCCAGGCGTGCTCGTCAGCGCCGGCGGTGGCGACAACATGATGGGGGCCATCGGCACCGGCAACACCCGGCCCGGCGTGATCACCGCCAGTTTCGGGACAAGCGGCACCATCTATGCCTGCGCCCAGGCCCCCGTGGTTGATCCCCGGGGCGAAATCGCCGCCTTCTGCGACTCGACCAATCGCTGGCTGCCGCTCTTGTGCACGATGAATGTCACGGTCGCAACGGAGATGGTTCGAAACGATTTCGGCATGACCCACGAGGCATTCGAGAAGACGGCGGCCAGCGCACCCGCCGGTTCCGACGGCCTGCTGCTCCTGCCTTACCTCGAAGGCGAACGCACACCCAACGTCCCGTCAGGCACCGGCGTCTTCTTCGGCGTTGCCCCGCGCACGTTCAGCGCGCCACACTTCGCCCGCGCCGCCATCGAGGGCGTCACCCTCGGGATGAACTACGGTCTGCGGCGCCTTGCCGAGCTCGGAGTCAAGCCGGCGCAGATCCGCGCCACAGGCGGCGGGGCCAACTCGAAACTCTGGCGCCAGATCATGGCCGACGTCTTCAATGCCGAGGTGGCGACGTTGAAGGTTGGCGAAGGCGCGGCGTACGGCGCGGCTCTCCAGGCGTTCTGGTGCTGGCGCCTGCAACAGGGCGAGAAGGTCGCGATCGCCGAGATCACCGATGCCTTCGTCGCTCTCGACCGCAAGGGGACCGCCCAGCCGAACGAGGCGCGCGTGGCGCGTTACCGCGAGATGCAGGCCCTCCAGGACGAACTGTCTCTGAGCCTCCGCGGCGCGTTCGACAAGCACCGAGCGCTGGTCACAGCCTAGCTCGCATGTTTCATGGAGTTGTGACCACCGCGAAGCCGGAGACCCCAAAAGGTGGACCCATGCGGGCCTAGCCTGCATTTCTCACCACTTTTGCCACCGCCAAGCCGGAGTTTTCAAGAGAAGCCAACAATGCAGGCTAGGAGTTGCTCCCTCGATGACATCTGCAGTCATTGAATCAAGTTTTTGCGCCGCGCAGCGGCGCCACTCAGCGAGGCGTCGGGCGCCGGTGATCGTGGTGGACACTCAGCGGCCACGAGTTGTTCACATGCCTCTTTGGTCTGAGGCGGAGCCTCGCTAAAGCCAGTCGTTGAAAGCCCATCGACACCGGTCAAGGCGCCAGCGAACGGCGCCCTCATCGAGCACCCGCGCAGCAGATCGCGCCCAGTCGAGTTCCGCGCCCGCGATGCCGCGCTCGCATCGGCGGCTGTTCCGGCTTGGCACCGTGGCCCTCGTCCCGCTGCTGGCGCTTGCCCTCATCGAAGGAAGCCTGCGGTTGGGCGGGTACGGGTACTCCACCGGCTTTTTTCGCCGTGGCACGGCGGAAGGACGACCCGTGCTCCTCGACAACGAGAAGTTCGGATGGAGGTTCTTCGGCCCCGAGATCGCCCGCGCCCCGCGCCCCATGAGCTTCCCCGCCATCAAGCCGCCCAAGACCGTTCGCATCTTTGTCCTGGGCGAGTCCGCCGCATTCGGCGATCCGCAGCCGGAATTCGGTCTGCCCAGAATGATCGAGGTCCTGCTGCGCGCTCGATGGCCCGAGAGGCGATTCGAGGTGGTCAATGCCGCCATGATTGCCATCAACTCGCACGTGCTCCTGCCCATCGCCCGAGACTGCGCCCAGGCCGACGGCGATCTCTGGATCATCTACATGGGCAACAACGAGGTCGTCGGACCGTTCGGCGGCGGAACTGTCTTCGGCCCTCAAATCCCGCACCTCGGCTTGATCCGCGCCAGCCTGGCTCTCAACGCGACGCGGACGGGGCAGTCCCTGGCCAGCCTGCAGGGACTCTGGCGGGAGCGCCCGCCGGATTGGTCGGAGTGGCAGGGGATGAGGATGTTCATCGAACATCAACTGCGTCAGGACGACCCCCGCATGGCTCGAGTCTATGCCCATTTTGAGCACAATCTCGCAGACATCATCGAAATCGGGCGCGCCCGGGGCGTGAAGCTGGTCGTCAGCACCGTCGCCAGCAACCTTAAAGACTGTCCTCCCTTCGCCTCGATGCACCGCCTGGGCCTGACCGCGGAGCAAACCGAAGAATGGGGGCGCCTCTATCAGCGCGGGGTGGACGCCGAGGCCCAGGGCAAACACGCGCAAGCCGTCGACGCCTTCGATGCTGCCGGGCGCATCGACGATCAATTCGCCCAGCTCCAGTTCCGCTGGGCGCGCTGTTGCCTTGCGCTGGGCAGAGAGGCCGAGGCCCGACAACGTTTCGCCCTGGCGCGCGACACCGACGCCCTGCGCTTCCGCGTCGATAGCCGCATCAACGATCT
>CAYPUR010000026.1:16508-26426 GCA_964413865.1 uncultured Verrucomicrobiota bacterium | reverse complement strand
TCATCCGCAAAACCGCGAGGGATCGGGGGCGAGACGGTGTCTTCCTGGTGGACGCTGAGGAGTCGCTCTCCCGGCAGAGCCCCCAGGGCCTGTTGGGGGAGGAGCTTCTGTACGAGCATGTCCACCTCAACTTTCACGGCAATTACGCCCTGGCGCGGATCCTCGCCGAGCAAGTGGCGCGCACGCTTCCGGATAGCGGCACGGTCGACACCGATCCGCGGCGGCCCTGGCTGTCGGAGACCGAGTGCGCGCGCCAGTTGGCTTGGACGGATTGGAACCGTTACGAGGCTGTGGCGTCGATGCTCCAGCGCCTGAATGATCCGCCGTTCACGAGTCAGCTCGGCCACGCCGAGCGACAGCATCGCCTGCATGGGCAGATGCAGCAACTCGAGCCGGCTCTCAAGCCAACTGCATTGCGCGAGGACGTCAATCGGTACCGCGCGGCGCTCGCCGAAACGCCCGACGACTGGGCCCTCCACCACAATCTCGCCCGTCTGCTGCATCGACTCGGCGACATCGAGGGCGCGGCGGAGTCGTGTCGCCATGTCATCCGCCTGCTGCCCCATAGCAGCGAGCCCCGGGTGCAGCTCGGCGTGTTGCTTACGGACCAGGGCCGGACCGAAGAGGCAATCTTTCAGTTCGATGCAGCGCTCGAGGTTAAGCCCGGGTCCGTGCACGCGATCAACGGACGCGGGCTCGCCTTGGCCAGGCAGGGCAAAGCCGAAGCCGCGATCCTCGAGTATGAAAGGGCGCTGCGACTCGATCCTCGATCCGGCGAAGCCCATTTGAACCTCGGCATCGCCCTCAGCGCCCGGGGGAGATCGGACGACGCCAAGCGGCATTTCCGACAGGCGCTCGAACGCAGGCTCAAGAAGGCGGAGGCCATGGTTGCCCTTGGCAAGATGTGTTTCGGCCAGGGCTGGGTCAACGAGGCCATCACGAACTTCACCGACGCGCTGCGGATCGAGCCAGGCCATGCCGCCGCCCATTTCTGTCTGGGCGGTGTCCTCGCCTCCGTCGGACGGCGAATCGAGGCCCAACAGCACTATGCGGAGGCCGTGCGCCTGGATCCGGATCTGGCCGAGGCGCGGCTCGGCTTGGGGATCGAACTGGGACGCCAGGGTCGTGATCTCGAGGCCATGGAGCAGTTCGCCGAGGCCGTCCGGCTCAGACCCAGCCTGACCGAGGCGCGGTTGAATCTGGGCATTGCATTGCGGCGGCAACAGCGGTTGGACGAGGCGCTGCGCCAGTTCCAGGAGGCGCTCCGCCTCGACCCCACCAACGCCCTGGCACGGAGATACCTCGATCAACCGTGACCCGCCGGCTTGAGGAGATGGGAGATCGGAGATGGGAGATCGGAGATGGGGGGGCGGTGCGCCGGTGGGTCAGTGCGCCGGTGGGTCAGTGCGCCGGTAGTCGGTGCGTCTGCTCAAGGTCTTTGCCGATGCCTTTGTCGCCACCTTTGTCGATGGACACGCAAGCGGTCGACGAAGGTTGCGACAAAGGCCGTGTTGTTGGGAACCCCATTTTCATTTGAAGTGGTGTACCCAAATGGCACGGCGGGTTCATCGAAAGCGCCGGCCAAGGGACAATCTCAGCGGTCTATCATTCAGCAACCAACTGAGCGATTGACAAACTGGTCTGCAAGGGGATACGAGAATGCCAGACAGAACACCCGAATTCCGCAAGGCATGAGCCGGTCCTTGCGGCCTTGGGTCGTGGAGACAAACAACCGAACCGGCGAACCAGAAGGACTGCATGAAAATGAACGCATCTTCAATCCGACACCTCGGGCGTGCGGCGGCACGGGTGCTCGCGGCCGGCGCTCTCACGTGGGCCCTGGCGCAGAACGCTTCGGCGGATCTCAAACATCGTTACAGCTTCAACACGGACAATGACGCGAGCGATTCCGTCGGCACCGCTCACGGCACGGTCATGAACAACACCTATGTCGCCGGGGGCGTAGCGTACTTTTCCAGTGTCGGCGGGACTGTGACGTCCGGTGACACCTGCGACTACATCGAGCTGCCGGCCAACATGATCAACGGCTTCACCGCCGCCACGTTCGAGATGTGGATCGACGTCTATTCGAACGGCAATTGGTGCGAGATCTACGGGTTCGGCAATCAGAATGCCAGCGGCGCGGGCGCCCACATGCTCATGTTCTGCCCCCACTCGGGTTCAGGCGATTTCCGCATGAGCTACGCCCAGGCTGACCCGGGCTACAGCGGCGAACATATTGTGGCCGGCGTGGGGATCCTCGACAACCTGGGTCCCTGTGTGATCACCTGTGTGTACGATCCGGCCAACAACACCATGTCGCTCTACAAGGACGGTCTGCTGGCCAACTCCGTCACCCTGGCCGCCTCGGTCGGCTTCGACCTGGGCAAGATCCAGAACAATCACTCCTGGCTCGGACGCTCGCTGTACAATGGCGACGGGGCCTACGACGGGACCATCGACGAGTTTCGCATCTACAACAGCCCGCTCAATTCGATCGAAGTGGCCGCCAGCTTCGTTTCCGGGGCTGCGAATCCGAGCACGGATCCCGCCGTCCTGGGCAGCGTGCAGGCAGTCCACCTGGTCGTGCCGCAAACCACGATGACCCAGGGCGACGCGCAGCCGACTTCCGCGGCCGCTGACTTTGCCCAACTGGCGGGCGTGGCCCTCAAAGGTGTTCCGGATGTGGTCTACGCCTCGGACATGCCGGCGGTGGTCGGCGTGAGTGCGACGGGTGTCATCGAGGCGCTGGCGCCGGGTTCGGCCAATGTCACCCTGAGCTACGGCGGGCAGTCAACCGCCGTGCCCATCATCGTCAATCCGCGCCAGACGGGCGTTGCAACCGCCGGCACATTGTGGGTCGACCTGCGGGCCGAAGACGTCGCGAATGACACCTCGACGTGGCCGAACCGGGTGAATGCCGGCCCGGAGGACGATTTCTATGCCTCCGGAACGCCGGCCTATGTCGCCGACGTGGAAGGCACGGGCCTGGCGGGCGTGAGCTTCAACGGCACCGACACGGCCTACCTGGGGCCGCTGACCGACCCGGACATCGTAAATGACAGCGATCGTTCCATCGAAGTCTGGGCGTTCAATCCTGCGATCAACGATGAGGAGACCCTGGTGGCATGGTCGCATCGGGGCGGGCCCGACGGCTCGAACCTCTCGTTCAACTACGGCGCGAATGGCACTTATGGCGCCGTCGGGCACTGGGGCAGCGCCGACGTTGGCTGGAGCGGCACACCCCTGGCCGGTTTCTGGCACTACCTGGTCTATACTTACAACGGCGACAAGATCGTCCGGGTTTATGCCGACGGCGTGTTGAAGACGGAAGAGACCCTGACCGCGCCGCTGGCCACCCACGCCAACGATTACATCCGCTTGGCCGCGCAGGCCAACACCGCCGGCACGGATTTCGATTTCGGCCAGTCACTCTCGGGCTACATCGCTTCCGTCCGCGTGCACGGCGGCATGTTGAGCGCCGGCGATGTGGCGAACAACTTTCTCTACGGCGCCGAGGGGACGGCTCCCGGCGAGTTGCAGGGGGTCACTCTTAAGCTGAGTGCCACTTCGCTGGTCGGCCCGCGCGCCGTCGGACAGGCAGGCGTCACCGCGGATTATGCGAATCGCAAGTACCTCAATGTGCTCCCCTTCACAACGCTCGAATCGAGCGATCCCGCGGTCCTGACCGTGGATGCCAATGGCGCCTACACCGCCATCAAGGCCGGCACAGCCACGATCAAGGCGATCTACTCGGGCAAGGAAGCCAGCCAGCAGGTGACGGTTCTCGCTCCGCCGGCAACCGAGCTCAAACACCGGTACAGCTTCAGCGAGGCTGCCGGCAGCACGACGGTCAAAGATTCGGTCGGCAGCGCCGACGGCACTGTCAAAGGCCTTGGGGCTGACTTTGACGGCGCCGGCAAACTGACTCTGCCTGGCGGTGGTGCTTCGAATGCGGGCGACGATGCCATTTCGGGCTACGTCGATCTGCCCAACGGCATCATCAGCAGCCTGGTCAACGTGTCCATCGAGGCCTGGGTAAGCTGGGAAGCCCCAGCCCAATGGGCGCGCGTGTTCGACTTCGGCACATCGGGCGGCGGCGAGAATGTGTCGGATGGAAACGGCGACTACTTGTTCCTGACCCCCTTCACCGCCGCCGATGGCGGATCCATCCGGTTTGCCGTGCGCGATCCGCGCACAGCCAACGAGCCGACGGTGTTGAACGCGGCGACGCCAGCCGCGGGCAGCGACCACCACCTGGTAGTCGCCTACGACTACACGGGCAACCAGGTCGTGATGTATCTCAACGGTGCGCCTATCGCAACCGGCGGCTCCGTCACGCCCCTGAACCTGCTCCACGACGTCAATAATTGGCTCGGTCGGTCGCAATGGCCCGACAGCATGTTCCCCGGAACATACAACGAGTTCCGCATCTGGGAAGGCGCACTCACCGCCGATCAGGTGGCCGCCTGCTACGCCGCCGGACCGGACACCCTGCCGTCGGTGGAGACGGAGCCGACGCTCGCTGTCTCGACCGCCGCCGGCAACGTCGTCATCGCATGGCCGGCGACCAGCACCTACCTGCTCGAATCGGCGACTGCCCTCGGGCCCGCGGCAACCTGGTCCGCCGTCGATACCTCGGGCGCAGTGGTCGAAGGCGGCCAGAGGAAGCTGACGGTCACGCCGTCCCAGGCCGCAACCTTCTACCGAATGAAGAAGTAGCGCCGCGGGCGGCGGCGGGAACGCTCGCCAGAGCGTCCTGACACGAGGGCCGGGGAAGCATCCCCGACCCTTTGCCTTTGTGCCAGACTTGACTTGATCGCGCCATGTTCCGGAATTCAAGGGTTCAAGACGGGCTGGAAAAGGGAGCCGCTTCGGTTCGTCGCTCTGTTTCGCCGGGATGCACTACTTCAGGGCGATCAAAACTCGACGGTACATGCGCGGCAATACACCATGACGACGCGAACAATGCATATATCGAGAATCCTTACGTCAATTGGCCCCTTTGCCCTGGTGGCGTGTGTCGGGCAGCCTGCGGCGCAATCGGTGCCCGATCCTGCGATTGGGGGCGAAACCGAGACCGCCGAGGTGGCGGAGTTGCCGTCCATGTTTGTGACCGCAACGCGCACCGAGCAGGATCCGTTTACACTGCCCTATTCCGTGAGTGATGTGTCTGTGGCGGATCTCGAACATCAGATGCCCCGGACGACCCCCGAAGCGCTGCGCGAGCAGCCCTCCGTCATGCTGCAGAAGAGCGGGCACGGTCAGAGTTCGCCCTATCTGCGCGGGTTCACCGGGTTCCGCACACTGATGCTGATCGATGGGATTCGACTGAATAACTCGACCTACCGGGACGGCCCGAACCAGTATTGGAGCACGATCGACGTGTATTCCGTGGACCGCATCGAGGTGGTGCGCGGCCCCAGTTCGGTGTTGTATGGCAGCGATGCGGTGGGCGGGACGGTGAACGCGATCACCCGGGGCCGGCGCGACTATGGCTCCGGCTTCGATTGGAGCGGCGGGGCGCTCTACCGGTTCAGTTCGGCCGAGGACTCTCACACGGCCCACCCGGAAGTGAGCGCGCAGTACAACGAGAAGCTCGGCGTGCATGTGGGCGGGTCGTACAAGAGCTTCGGCGACCTCCGCGGCGGCGGCGGCGTGGGCCGACAGCCGAAGACCGGTTACGACGAATACGACTTCGACGCGAAGGCCGAGTACTTCCTGGCGCCCAACTCGCGCCTGGTCTACGGCCATCAGACCGTGCGGATGGATGATGCGTGGCGGACGCACTCGACGATTTACGGCGTGCTTTGGGAGGGGACGACGCGGGGGTCAGACCTCAAGCGCGCCTTCGACCAGGATCGGGACCTCGATTACGTGCAGTATCATGCCGACTCGCTGGAAGGATTCGTCGAGGAAATCCATTTCAGCGTGTCGCGGCACTACCAGGGTGAGGTCGAGGATCGGGTGCGGTCGAATCGCAGGCAGGAGCTTCAGACCGTGGATGTGGACACCCTGGGCGTCTCGATGCAGTTGGAGAGCCCATCGCCGGTGGGCCGATGGGTCTACGGTGCCGAGTATTATCGGGATTGGGTCGATTCCACCTATCGGGCCCATGACGCCGACGGGAGCCTGGCGGCGGTGCGGGTGCAGGGACCGGTCGCCGACGACGCCACTTACGACCTGGTGGGCGGGTACGTGGAAAACCAGTTGCCGTTCGCCGACGAGCGCCTGGTTCTGACCCTGGGCGGGCGGTACAACTTCGCGCAGGTGGACGCGGGCAAGATTCGCGATCCCTCGAGCGGGGAGACCTTCTCGATCGGGGAATCCTGGGATCAGCTCATCGGCAACGGGCGTCTGCTCTTCAATGTGGATCCCGAACAGCACCTGGCTCTCTTCGGCGGGGCATCACAGGGGTTTCGCGCGCCCAACCTCTCCGACCTGACCCGGTGGGACGCGGATTGGGGCCAGGAGATCCCGAGCCCGAATGTCGAGCCGGAGACATTCTTGTCGCTGGAAGGCGGCGCCCGGGTCCAGTACGAGCGCGTTCAGGCCGAGGCGGTCTACTTTCACACGCTCTTCGATGACATGATTGTGCGGGTGCCCACGGGTGAGATGTCCGGGTCGATCCCGATTGTGACCAAGGAGAATTCGGGCGAGGGCCATGTGCACGGCGTCGAACTCTCCGCGAGTGTGAGGGTGCACCGCGACTGGACACTGTGGGGCAACTTCACCTGGATGCGCGGCGAACTCGATCGGGAGGACCTGGGCGGCGTGACCATCACCGAGCCGTTGAGCCGGCTTATGCCCATGACCGCCAACTCCGGCATCCGCTGGCAGCACCCGAAAGGGCGGGTGTGGACGGAATTGTCGGCCACACTGGCCGAGGCGCAGGATCGGCTCTCGGCCAACGACAAGCTCGACACCCAGCGCATCCCGGTCGGGGGCACGCCGGGCTACGCCGTCTGTCATCTGCGGGCGGGCTGGAACCCGTCGCGCAATGTCAGCCTTGTTGCCGCTCTCGAGAACATCACCGACGAGGATTACCGCATTCACGGGTCCGGGGTGAACGAAGCAGGACGCAATTTCGTGGTGACCGCCCGGGTCCAGTTCTGACGCGCACCGGGGATTGGGCGTCAGTCGCGCAGGTCGGGCAGGAACCAGGCCACGATGGCCGTCGGCAGGAAGATCGCGCCGGCGACGATGAGTGTGATCCGGTAATCGCCTACCTGGCTGAAGAGCCCGAAGACGACAACCCCCAAGGCCGAGGCGCAGCGTCCGATGTTGTAGCAGAATCCGGCGCCGGTTGTGCGCAGCAGGGTGGGGAAGAGCGGCGGCAGGTACATCGTGTAGAGGGCGAAAACCCCCTGAAAGAAACCGGGCACCGCCAGCAGGTAATAGAGCTGCTCGTGCGGGCGCTCGATCAGATAGCATCCCATCATGCTCAGGAAGTAACCGAGGGACATGCCGGCGATCACCCGGCGATAGCCGAACTGGCGGGCGAGCCATGCCGAGACGAAATTGCCGGCAATCGAGGCGACAATGACCAGGTAGAGAATGCGCCGGCCCCAATCCCCTTTCTCCTCGTCGCTCAGGCCGATGACGTCCGGGAGGTTCTTGAAGTGGATTTGGTTCCAGAACAGGAACGCCCAGTGCCCGCTGAGGCCCAACGCGCAGACCGCAATCACCAGCACGGTCGTCCGGCGGACCTCGCCGCGGAACAGGTCGCGGACGACCGGCAGCCGCTGTGTGGCTTGCGCCTTGGCGGCAGTCCATTCCTCGGTTTCAGGCACGGCACGCCGGATCCAGAGCACGAGCAGGGCAGGGGCAATTCCCACAACGAACAGCCATCGGGGTTGTGTCGCCACGATTCCCGACATCAGGAAATGGGCCAGGATGGCGAGAAGGATGCCGACATTCACGCCTGTCTGGAGCACGGCCGCCACCCAGGGCCGCCAACGCCGCGGCCAGGTCTCGGCCAGCAGTGAGGCGCCCACGGCCCACTCGCCGCCGATGCCCAGTGCGGACAGGAACCGGAAGAGGCAGAGCTGCCACCAATTCTGGGCGACAGCCGAGAGGCCGGTGAACAGGGCGTAGGTGAGGATCGTCAGGCAGAGTGTCCTGCTCCGGCCCAGGCGATCGCCAATGCGTCCGAAGAAGCCGCCTCCCAGCGCCCAGCCCAGCAGGAAGGCCGCCTGGATGATCGAGGAGTAGTAGCCGACTTGCGGATCCTTGGTGCTGACAGCGCCCAGCAACTGGGCGACGAACTGGGCGTACACCAGCGTGTAGAGATGCATGTCCAGCCCGTCGAATGTCCAGCCCAGCCATGCCGCGATTCCCGATTTCCACTGCAACGGCGAGATGTCATTAAGACGACGGACGGGCGGCGCTGACGATCCCAGGTCCATGCGAGTGCGGGCATTGTGACATGTCCCGTGCGCGGATTCAATCCCTCGGATGGACTGGATCGATCAGCATTTCACAAACTGCCGGGTGCTGGCTGCTGGCGACCTCGGGAGGGCTGCCCAGCAACCGCCACCGCCCCGCTTCAATCAAGGCGAAATGGGTTCCCAACGTCAGCCACGGCCTCAGGTTGTCGGTCGTGACGGCGATGGCCGCGGGGGCGGGCAGGGCCGAGTGGGGTGGGAGCTGGAGGTGGTCGAGGAAATCCAGCCACCAGCGGATCTGGGATGTGGCCAGCCCCCCCAGGGGGTTGTCGAGGAGGAGGAGGGATGGCCCCAGCGCCAGGGCGCGGGCCAAGGCGACTCGCTGGCGCAGACCGCGGTTGAGAATGGCGGGTCGGCGTTGGGCGTGCGGCGCCAACTCGGTCCAATCGAGCAGCCGTTCGACCTCGGCCGCGACCGCGTCGAGCCGGCAGCCACGGTGGTAGCACAGCGGCAAGGCGACATTCTCGGCGACCGTCAGTTGGTTGAAGGGGCGTCCGCCGTCCGCAAAAACCAGTCCAATCCGGTGGTTCGGGATGGGAAAAGCAGCCGTGGCCGCTCCTGCCGCGCTTGGAGCGGACACGGACCGTGTTCCCCGGCCGGGCACAACCAGGCCCGCAGCGACCTCGAAGAGGAGGCTCTTGCCGCATCCTGGCGCACCAGCGATCACCCAGAACTCCCCCTCCTGCACGCGCCAGTCAACCCCGCTGATCACGGTGACGCCGGGGTCCTGGCGGGCGGGGATGCTGACGTCTCGAAGCTCGATCAGGCTGGCCGGCATGGGTGTCACGTGAGCAGGTAAACGACGATGAACAGGGCGTCGAGCGCGACGCAGGCGATGAGGCTGGTCACCAGGGCCCGGGTCGTGGCAGTCGAGACTTCAGCCAGCGGGAGCGGCTGGGCCAGGCCGTGAAAGCAGGTGACCACCGCGAGGATTCCGCCGAACGCCGTGGTCTTGAGCGCGAGGAGCGCAAAGTCCTGCCATGTGAGTGCGAGGGCCAACTGGCGGAAGTATTCGCCGGGCGTGAGGGGGACGTCCTGGAGGAAGGCGAAGAGGTAACCGCTGAAGACCGCCCCGAGGATGAGGTAGGAACTGAGCGTCAACACGCCGACGGCCATCCCCAACACCCGGGGCACGACCAGGTAGTGGATCGGGTCAATCCCCAGGGCTTCGAGCGCCTCGACTTCCCCCAGGGCGCGGGTCATTCCCAACTCGATGACGGTGGCGGTGCCGACGCGCAAGAGGACGACCATCGCGGCGATGAGCGGTCCCAGTTCGCGGACGACCACGGTCACCATGACCGTGCCGATCAGGTCCTGAGCGCCGACCTGTGTCAGAAGGGCCACCGTTTGTCCGACCACCACAAAACCGAGGGCCGCGGCCAGGAAACTGATCATCGGGAGCATTCCCAGGCCCGCCCGCGCGATCTGCTCGAAGATGGGGTGCACCTCGAGGAGCTCGGTGTTGTCCATG
>CAYPUR010000026.1:6864-16498 GCA_964413865.1 uncultured Verrucomicrobiota bacterium | reverse complement strand
AGGGTGATCAGGGCGAAAGCGAGCATCTTGTGGCTCGCGTCAATCCAGCGGAGCATCCACTGTCCGACGAAGTCTGTATAGGAACGGGGAAGGGGCGACTGCAACATTGCCTGCCACGGCAGCCCTTTCTCGCGGTTCACAGGAGGCTCGGCGGGCATACAGAGCAATCACCGGGATGCACGCGGATCAGAGTGTTCATCGGGCGGTCCGGGGCGCCTGCCAGCGAGGGCGGTCGCAGAGGAAGAGTTGGTCGGGGGCGTATTTCTGGCGGGCGTGTCGCAGCGGGAACTGCGAAGGCAGGTTGGTTCTGGTGAGGACTTCGGTTGCGAAGCGCGACCAGGCGTGATCCGGGCTCTGGAGGATCTGGCTGAGAAACCGGGCGTCGGTGGTCAGGGGGGTCAGGTAGAGCGCGACGATCGGCTGCTGTTCGTCGTTGATGGCGTAGAACGAGCGGGTGGCGTCCAGGGTGGTCCAGACGCAATTGCGATTGCCGTACCACGCCACGGCCCAGGGCACGTCGCTCATCATCAGTTCCTTCGACGTCAGGAAGGAGGATGTCTCCTGGATCCACGGGGGCAGGTAGGGCGGATAGGCGAACGGGTAGGTGCGCGGCGGCAACAGCGCGGTGATGAGTTGGCTCGAAGTGGCGGCGAGGAAGAGGATGATGACCAGGTAGCGCATCTCGACAATGGCGAGATCGAGTTGATCGAGCAGCACGAAGAACAGCGCCGTGCCGAACAGGGCCACGCCCGGCAGCAGCAGGATGAGCAGGTTCTCCGTGTTCAGGAGCAATGTGTCCTGGCTCAGGTGCGTGTGCCCGCCCGCCTGCACAAAAACGAACACGACCAGGCTGATGAGCAGGAAAGCGCGGAGCCGACCCAAAGCCGGATTCCGGAATCGAAGGAAGAGGCTCACCAGGAAGAAGGCGCCGATCCAGCCTGCGCCGCCAAGCCGGGGCAGTTCGTTCTGGGAGATCTCGCCCACGTAGGTGAAAATCTTGCGGAAGATGTCGCGCGGTTCAACCTTGGCCAAGTCCGGCTGCAAGGACCGTTCGAATCGGGTGTCCGGGAAGGGGAGTGTGTCCTGGAAAAGGGCGTACCCCGGCACGCCGAACGGTGTGCCGCTGACGGCGTAGTTGCGCGCGATCCATGGACCGAAGATCACGAGGAAGGTGGCGGTGATCAGTGCGAGGGCCGGGAGGCGGCGTTTGCTGAACCAAAACCAGGAGCAGATCAGAACCGGCACCAGCAGCCAGGCGAACGAGTAGCGCGTGAGCGCGCCCAGCGCGATCAACCCGCCGATCAGTATATTCTGGCGGACAAACCATCCGGCCGGTTTGGTCTCGTCCCGGCACCCGTGCTCGGCCGCCGCCAGGGCGCTGAGCAGGGCTGTGAGAATGAGCAGCAGCAGGTTGGTGGACAGGCCTGACACCGTGAATCGCCAGAGGATGTCCGATCCCAACAGGACGAGCACGGTCACGACCGCCACGGGCGCGTCGAAGAGGCGCCGCGCGAGCCTGTAAACAAGCCAGAGTGTCAGGAAGAACAGCGCCTGGTTGAACAAGGCGATGATGACCTCGGGTTGATGCATCCAAAACTGGGGCATGACCTCGAATCGAAACGGCGCCACGGCCATCAGACCCGCCAGGATCGCAGGATAGAGGGGCGGGTTGGTCAGATCCGGATGCGCCTGCCGGGCAAGGCGGGCGTCGAATCCCTGCCGCCCCTGAAGCAGGCCGATCGTAAGCGGGCGAATGCATTTGGTCGTGTAGCCTTCGCCCCGGGAGAGATTGCGCGCGAGTTGGGCTGCCTCCATCGCCTCCGGCGCCCGGAAGTTCTGGAACTCGTGGACATGGTACCAGACGGTCAGGGAGACGAGCAGCAGCAGGGCGACGACAGTGCGCATGGCCCAAACGCCCTTGCCCACCTCGATATTGTGGATGATCTCCTGGATTCTCATGGGTGCTGAAAGTCGCCGAGCTGGTAGTCGTGGAGTTTTCGATGCAGCGTGCGCCGGCTCATGCCGATCTTCTTCGCGGCGAGCGTGCGGTTCCCGTGATGCTCTTCGAGGGCGCGCACGATCAACTGCTTCTCGGCCTCCTTGAGGGTCAGATCCTTGTGCTCAATCACGGACTTGGCGGAAGCGCCGGCGCCGATGCCGCCCCCCTGGCCGCGGACGTTCACGGGCAGATCGCGCAGGCCGATCCTCTCGCTCCGACAGAGGGCCACCGCGCCCTCGATGGCATTGCGGAGTTCCCGCACATTGGCCGGCCACCAATACCGGACCAGGGCACCCATCGCGTCGGCGGTGAAATCGGTCACCGGCTTGCCATAGTCCTTGGCGATCTCACGCAGGAAATGCAGGGCCAGCAGCGGCACATCGCCCGGCCGTTCGCGCAAGGGCGGCAGCCACAGTTCGACCACGCGCATGCGGAAGTAGAGGTCTTCCCGGAAGACGCCGTCGCGGACCAGGCGGGCCAAGTCCCTGTTCGTTGCGGCAATCAGGCGCACGTCGACGCTGATCGTCTTGTTCGAGCCCACACGCTCGAAGGTCCGCTCGCCCAAGACTCGCAACAACTTGACCTGGGTCCCGGCGTCGATCTCTCCGATCTCATCCAGGAAGAGCGTCCCGCCACTGGCCTGCTCGAATCGTCCAAGCCGGCGTTCATGGGCTCCGGTGAACGCCCCTTTCTCGTGGCCGAACAGCTCGCTCTCGAGGAGGGAAGGGGCCAGGGCCGCGCAGTGGACAGCGACCAGCGGCATGCGGCTCCGTGTGCTGAGGCGGTGGATTGCTTTGGCGACCAGTTCCTTGCCCGTGCCGCTTTCGCCCTGGATGAGGACGGTGGCGGGGGTTGGCGCGACCTGCCGCACGACATCAAACACCTCGATCATGGGAGGCGATTCGCCGATGAGATGTTCCAGGCCGAATCGCTCGTCGAGTTGAATGTGGAGCGATTCGTTTTCCACCTCGAGTTGCTGGCGCTTCAGGGCCCGCGCGATGCGCATCTCGATCTCCTCGAGACTGATTCCCTTGCGAATGTAATCGTCGATCCGGTTTTCGCTGAAGGCGCGGCTCACCAATTCCTCGGACCCGTACGCCGTCATGAGAATGCAGATGGGCGGGCGCGTGAGCCTCTTCGCGCGATCCACCAGCTTCAAACCGTCTTCCCGCGGCAGCCGATAATCGGTCAGCAACACGTCGAACCGCTCCCGCTCCAAAAGATCGGTCGCGGTGGCGACGTCCTCCGCCAGGTAAACCTCGAAACGATCCTCGAGTGCGGCGCGCAGCCCTTCTCGAGTCGGCTTTTCATCGTCGACTATCAGCAGCGTCGGTTTGCCATCCATATCGGTCCGTCTATTTCAACCACAGCCGTGCCGCACTGGCCACAGCAAATTATCGGCATCTTTCTCTTGACAGAAATGACCCGCTTGACTAACAACATCCCGTCTAACCTAACGCAGGCTGAAAGGGATGTTCATATGAAGCGACTGCTCGTGGCGGTGGCGGTTCTGTTGGTGGCGGTGTGCGTGAGGGCCGAGGTTTTTCAAGTGGATCTCTGGAACGGTCTTCTCGTGGGCCAGCAAGAGGTCCCGGCCAGCAGCAGCGCAGCGCAAGGCGGCGAGGTCGGTCTCGGAATCGTCTATAATAGCGAATCGAATGAACTCCTGATCAACGTCGCATACGGAATGTTTGGTTGGAATCGACTCGAGGGGAATTACACAGGGTCGGGCATCTACGAGGGGGAAATCGGCGAGACCGGCGATCTGGTCTTGGATCTCAAACCGATTCAGGTGAGTCTCAACCCGAGGTACGGCTTTTTTCAGGGCACTCTCGTTCTGCCGCAGCAGTATGAACTTGCTCTGTACCAGGGTGGGTTGTACATGAACATCCGGAGCGCCGTGTCTCCAAACGGCGAGATCCGCGGTCAGTTGGTTATCCCCGAGCCGGGCACGATGGCTCTGCTGGGACTCGGGTTGGGCGGGGTTTTCTTCATGCGCAGAGCACGCGCTTAACCCCCGGGTTTTACATTTTCGAAAAGGGAAAGGGGCGCAGCAGTGGCTGCGCCCCTTCGATTGAATCCGGTTCGACACCGCAGTCGCTACGGATGGATACTTGTGAACCCCGACATGGAAAGCAGTGCTGAAACACGGCCACTCGAAACGCTTCGCGCTGTCGGCCTCGCGCGGCAAGTTTGCGTTGTGGCACTTGTGTTGTTGAGTGTCTGCGTTCGGCCGCTCTTGGTCGGAGCGGCATCGGCCGACGCCGCGACAACCGACGCTCCATTGCTGCGTTTCCACGCGCGAGAGGCCGGCGAGGCTCTCGCATGGCAGAGGGAGGCCCGGGCGCGTCTGTTCGCCCTGATGATGGGCGGGAACCGCCCGGATCGAGTCCCCCTGCAGCCAGTCGTCCTGCGCGAGCTGGAACTTGCCAACAGCGCATCCCGGTTGCAGGAGGTCAGGCTGCAGACGCTCGATGATCGCACTGTGCATGCGTGGATCGCCGTTCCGCGGCGGACCACGGTGAAGGTCGGCGGCGTGCTGGCATTGCACGGGCACGGCGGCACCGGCGAGAAGATCGTGCGCGGCGAGGGACCTTACGGCTACGGACGGACCCTGGTCGAGATGGGCTACGTGGTGGTGGCGCCGGACATTGGACAGCATGACCTTCAGCACACGAACTGGAGTCTCATGGGGGAGCGCGCCTGGGATGCGCTCTGTTGCGTCGATTATCTCGCGACGCGCCCCGAGGTGGATACCAACCGCATGGCCGTGGCTGGGCTTTCGTTGGGCGGCGAGACAACCATGTACGTGGCCGCGCTCGATGAGCGGTTGCGGCTGGCCTGCAGCAGCGGTTGGCTCACCACGGTGGACAACATGAAGAGCGGTCACTGCCCATGCTGGAACTTCCCCGGGCTCGAAGAGCATTTCGATTTCGCCGACGTTTTTGCGTTGGTCGCCCCGCGTCTTCTTGTGGTCGAGCTTGGCGAGCAGGAGCGCGCGCCGGGCGGCTTTCCTGTCGAGATCGGCAGGAGGGCCTTCGAACGCATCCAAGGCGCCTACGAGGTGTTCAAGGCCAAGTCCGCCGCGGTGTTCACGGTGCACGAGGGCGGGCACGTGTTTGTCGGCCGAGATTTCTGGCCAATGATTCGGCGCGAGTTGGGGGCGCCTCGAACTCCGATGGCCGACCCCGGCGCAGCGCCGGGCGGCGGGAGCCGGAACGACGCCAGGCTGCAGAGTCTCGATCCGGGACGCCAATGAACCGGCCTGATCTTGTCGCCTGCCTCGAAGGGCGAATGCCGGAGGCGTTCGAGTTCCTGCGACGCCTGGTTGAGACCAACAGCTACACCGGCAATCGCGACGGGGTCAACCGGGTCGGCGCGATCACGGCGGAGATGTTCGCGCCGCTTGGATTCGCGGCGGAACGTGTTCCGTCAACGAACCCGGTCTGGGGGGATCACCTGATCCTGTCGAGACCAGGCCGGGGCGCGGATGCAATCGCGATGGTTTCGCACCTGGACACCGTCTTTCCGCCGGAGGAGGAGGTTCAGAACCGATTCCATTGGCAACGGGAAGGAAATCGCATATACGGGCCGGGCACGCACGATATCAAAGGGGGCACGGTGATGATGTGGCTGGCGCTGATGGCTCTGCGCGAGCTTGCGCCAGACCTGTTCGAGCGGGTGAACTGGAAGCTGTTCTGGAACTCGTCGGAGGAGACCCTTTCGCACGATTTTGGCGTTGTGTGCCTGGAACGGATCGGGAGCAACACGCGCGCGGCCCTGGTGTTCGAGGCGGAGGGGCGCAGGGAACGCGTCTCGAGGCTCGTCGTGGCCCGCAAAGGGCGGGCGACCTGGCGTCTGCGGGTGAGCGGGAGGGGCGCGCACGCCGGGGGCAGGCACCCATACGGAGCCAACGCGATCATGCAAATGGCCCACTCGATCCAGCAAGTTGCGGCCCTGACCGATTACGGGCGTCACATCACCTTCAATCTCGGGTGTGTCTCGGGTGGAGGCGGTCTGAATCGCGTGCCGCACGAGGCCGTGGCCGAGGGCGAGTTCCGTGCGTTCACTCCTGAGGCCTATGCCGCGGCCAAGTCGGCGCTCATGGCGTTGGCGGGACCGGGCGCCGTCACCAGCCCCGCGGACGGCTATGCCTGCCACGTATCGGTGGAGATTCTCAGCGAGAGCCGCCCCTGGCCGCGCAATGCCGCGACCGACGGCCTGTTCAGCGTCTGGCAGCAGGCCGCCCGCGAGCTGGACATGGAACTGGAAAGCGAGGAGCGGGGCGGATTGAGCGACGGCAACCTGCTGTGGCACGCCGTGCCGACGATTGACGGTCTCGGGCCTTATGGACAGAACGACCATTGCTCGGAGCGCAGCGCCGATGGCAGCAAAGTGCCGGAGTTCGTCGAGGCGGACTCGTTTGTCCCGAAAGCGGCGCTCAACGCCACGGCAATCCGCATCCTGCTCGATCGGGCGGCGCCGCCTTTCGCCCCGCAGCCCCGGTCTTGAGGACAGAGGGCGACTGCCGGGCAGCAGCCCTCCTTGTGCGTGCAAGACCTTGCAGCCGGCGACGAATCCCGGAGGCCCGAAGGGCGGGGGGGGCGCGCGAGGGCCTCTCCGGCAACGGCACGGTCAGCCGTCCAGGACCTCTCACGCACCCGCGGAATCGGACCTCCGACCTTGAGTTTGGCCCTGCGGTGAAAGATCCGGCTGAGCCTTCGCGAGCAACTGCCGCAGCACGTACGGCAGGATCCCGCCGTGGTGGTAGTACTCGATTTCGATCGGGGTGTCGACGCGGCAGGTCAGGGGGACATGTTCGACCGCGCCGTTGGTGCGGCGCACCCACAGGGTGACGTCCTGGCGGGGCTTCATCCCGGGCCCCAGGCCTTGCACTGCGTACACTTCCGTCCCGTCGAGCTTCAGGGTCTGGGCGCTGGCGCCGCTCTTGAATTCAAGCGGAAGGATGCCCATGCCGACCAGGTTCGAGCGATGGATCCTCTCGAAACTGCGGGCCACGACTGCCTTGACGCCGAGCAGCGCCGGGCCCTTGGCCGCCCAATCGCGGGAGCTGCCGGTGCCGTACTCGCTGCCGGCGATGACGATCAGGGGCGTCTTTGTCTCCGCATATCTCATGGCCGCATCGTAGATCGACATCCTCTCGCCCGTGGGCTGATAGAGCGTGTCGCCGCCGGCCTCGCCGCCCAACATGAGGTTCTTGATGAGGACATTGGCGAAGGTGCCGCGCGTCATGACGCGGTCATTGCCGCGCCGTGAGCCGTAACTGTTGAAGTTCTCGATCGCCACGTGGTGATCGAGCAGGTACCTGCCCGCAGGCGAGTCCTTCTTGATCGCTCCGGCCGGCGAAATGTGGTCCGTGGTGACGCTGTCGCCGAAGATGCCCAGGACGCGCGCCCCCTTGATCTCCGCGATGGCGCTCGGGCGGCGGGAGAACGAGGCGAAGAACGGCGGTTCCTGGATGTAGCCTGAAGTGGGGTCCCACTGGTAGACGTCGCCTCCACTCGGCTGGATCTCGTTCCATCGCGGGTTCTGGGTCGTGAAATCCGAGTAAAGGCGGCGATAGACCTCAGGCTTGAGAGTCGAGTGCAGCAGGTCGCGAATCTCCTCCTGCCGGGGCCAGACGTCTTTCAGAAACACAGGGCGCCCCTCGGCGTCACGGCCCAGGGGTTCCGAGGTCAGGTCGATGTCGATCCGCCCGGCAAGGGCGAACGCGACGACCAGCGGGGGGGACATGAGGAAATTGGCTTTGATGCTCTGGTGCACGCGGGCCTCGAAGTTCCGATTGCCAGAGAGCACGGACGCCGCAATCAGATCGTGGTGCACCACCGCCTCCTCGATGTGCGTCTCCAGCGGGCCGGAATTGCCGATGCACGTGGTGCAACCGTAGCCCACCAGATGAAAACCGAGCCGGTCCAGATACGGCTGCAATCCTGTCTTCTCGAGATAGTCCGTCACGACGCGCGACCCGGGGGCCAGCGAGGTCTTGACGACCGGATTGGCGGACAGGCCGCGCTCGACGGCCTTCTTGGCGAGCAGCCCCGCCGCCAGCATCACGCTCGGGTTCGACGTGTTCGTGCAACTGGTGATCGCGGCGATCAGGATCGTCCCGTGCCCCAGCTCGCACTTGAGCGTGTCACGGCTCACAGTGATGTTGTCGGGCGCGGGGTGCTGATCGCGCATCTCGCTCTCGCTGGGTTCGATCCGGGCCTTGTTGAAGCCGGCGTGCCACTCGTGATGGAAATTGATCGGCCGGTGGCCCTTGACCACGAGGCGGCGTCCGGATTCCTCGGGCGACTTGCCGTATCCATTCTCGGACGCCGGCTTCGCGAGCAGATCGAGGAACGTCTTTTTGAGAGCGGGCAGATCGATGCGGTCCTGGGGGCGCCTGGGGCCGGCAACGCTCGGCACGATGCTCGAAAGGTCCAGCGCGATCTCGTTCGAGTAGTCGATCTGGCCGGGCGCCGGCATGCCAAAGAGCCCCTGGGCCCGATAGTAGCGTTCGCACGCCTCACAGAGATCCTCGCCGCGGCCGGTCGCTCGGAGAAAGCCCACTGTCTCCCCGTCCATCGGGAAGAAGCCCATCGTGGCCCCGTACTCGGGCGCCATGTTGGCAATCGTGGCGCGGTCCACCAGGGACAGCGCCGCGGCGCCGGGTCCGAAGAACTCGACGAACTTGCCCACCACATTTGCGCGCCGCAGGATCTGCGTGACGGTGAGTGCGAGGTCGGTCGCCGTGACTCCTTCCCGGAGCGCGCCGGTCAGGCACACGCCAACCACATCCGGCGTCAGGAGGTGGACGGGTTGGCCAAGCATGCCCGCCTCGGCCTCGATGCCGCCCACGCCCCACGCGACAACGCCCAGGCCGTTGATCATGGTGGTGTGCGAGTCGGTGCCGACCAGGGTGTCGGGGTAAAGGATGGGGGCGGGCTCTCCGTTCAGGGTCGCAGGCGATTGTTGCACACCCTTGGCCAGGTGCTCGAGGTTGACCTGATGCACAATCCCGATTCCCGGGGGAACGACCTCGAGCTGGTCGAAGGCCTGCATGCCCCATTTGAGGAATTGATAGCGCTCGCGGTTGCGCATGAACTCCATTTCGAGATTGTTGCGGGCGGCGTCGCTGGTCCCCGCGAAGTCCACCTGCACCGAGTGGTCGATCACCAGATCCACCGGCACCAGGGGCTCGATGATCTTTGGAGTCTTCCCGAGCCGCGCGGCGGCCGAACGCATGGCCGCAAGGTCCACCATCAACGGCACGCCTGTGAAGTCCTGCAGCAGAATGCGGGCGACGACGAACGGGATCTCGGTCTTGCGCTCGGATCGAGGCTGCCACCCGGCCAGGTCGCGCACGTTCTGTTCGGTGATCTTCTTCCCGTCACAGTTCCTCAGCACGGATTCGAGCACGATGCGCAACGAAATCGGGAGGCGCTCCAGGTTGCCCAGCCCCGCCTGAGCCAGCGCCGGCAGCGAATAGAACTGCCCGGTCCGTCCGCCGCCCAAGTCCAGGGTCTGAAGCGTCCCGAACAAAGAATGTGGTTCAGTCATACCATGTTGATCAGTCGGATTATCGAGAGCCTGAAACAACAAAATGAAGATTGACGGATGCGATGTCAAGCT
>CAYPUR010000026.1:0-6854 GCA_964413865.1 uncultured Verrucomicrobiota bacterium | reverse complement strand
GACTATTGCGCCCCGAAGCAATAGACACTGCCGTCTTCGCTGCCGACCACGACCAGGCCGCCTGCGACGGCCGGCGAAGCGGTGATCGGCTGGCCGATTTCGTAGTGCCACAGTTCCTTGCCGTCATCGAGCGAGACGACGTACAACCGCCCGTCATCCGAGCCCACAACCACCTTGTTTCCCGCCACGACGGGTGAACTGTCGACTTTGCCCCGGGTCGCGAATGTCCAGAGCGGTTTGCCCTCCGACTTCGAGACGCAATGCAGGCGCTTGTCGCGCCCGCCAAACACCACGTTGTCCTCCGTGACCGCGGGCGAGGCAAAGTAGGGGAAGTTGCGATCGCGATAAGTCCAGACCTTCTCACCCTTGTCGATGTCCACGCAGAGAAACTCGTTGTCGTAATGTCCAAAATAGGCGCGGGCGCCCTCCAGCGCCACGGATCCCGCGATGTAAGCCCCGGCCTCGACTCCCTTGACCTGTTCCCCTTTTGCCAACCCGATCACGTGCAGAATGGCGTCGCATCCGCCGAAGACCGTCTGCCCTGCGGCGACGGCGGGTGAACCGTTGATGTAGTTGCCGGTCTCGTACACCCAGTTGCTCTTGCCCGTGGCTCCATCGACGCAGTGGAGTTTGAAGTCGTAGCTGCCGGCCAGGATCCACACCCCCTGGCCCGTGGGTGCCTTGACCCAATTCGGCGCGCCCAGAATGCGGTCCTCGGTCTCGTACTTCCACGCCAAACGCCCGTCCCGCGCCCCGACCGCGTAGAGGAAGGTGTCGCTTGATCCGAAGAAGACCCGTTCCTCGTGAACCAGGGGCGACGATTCGACAGGCCCGTCGGTCTTGAACGACCAGACCTTCCGGCCCGTTGCCAGATCGAGACTGTAAAGGTGGCCATCATCCGACCCCACATAGACCCGTCCGCCCACGATCGCCGCCGACGATTTCACGGGGCCTTCGGTTTTGAACTGCCAACGGCGGGCGAGGACGTCGGGCAACTGGTCCTGGGCGACGCCCACCAGGGCGGGACCGCCCCGGTACATCGGCCAGTCTTTGGCGCCCTCCGCGGTGGTAGAGGCCGGGGCCAGCGCGAGCGCTGCGGCAAGAAACGCGACATTCATTCAGCGCGACAGTATTGTCGGGTGCCGGGGTTGGCAAACGAAATGCCGCAAATGGCTGTTGACTTGGCCGGTTCGTTTGCTAGCCTCCACCCCCTTTGATCCGAAGGCTTCATGAAGACGTATTTGCCGAAAGTGAATCTGGACGCCCGCAAGTGGCACGTGGTTGATGCCGAGGGCAAGGTGTTGGGACGCCTCGCGGTCGAGGTGGCCAATGTTTTGCGCGGCAAGAATAAGCCCATCTACACCCCCCATCTCGACGCCGGTGATTTCGTCGTCGTCATCAACGCCGAAAAGGTGCTGCTGACCGGCAAGAAGGAGACCGCCAAAGAGTACATGTCGTACTCGGGCTGGAAGGGCGGCGAGAAGCGCCAGACGGTTGCCCAGGTCCGCGCCCGGCACCCCGAGCGCCTCATCCTGCACGCCGTCAAGGGGATGATCCCCAAGAACCGGCTGGGCGACGCGCTGCTCACCAAGTTGAAAGTCTACAAGGGCAACCAACACCCCCACGGCGCCCAGCAACCCGCCCCGATGACCATCAATAACTGAACGCATTATGAGTGAGGTTACCGAATTTCTCGGCACCGGCCGCCGCAAGACCGCTGTGGCCCGAGTTCGTCTCGCCCCAGGCACAGGCAAGATCACCGTCAACGGGCGGACCTTCGAGAAGTACTTTGTCGTCGAGACCCACCGGGCATTCGTCATGCAGCCGCTGCTGGCAACCGAATCGACCGCCAAGTTCGACGTCCGCGTCAACGTCACCGGCGGCGGCCCGAACGGCCAGGCCGGCGCCGTCCGCCATGGCATCTCCCGCGCCTTGCTCAAGGCTGACAGCGCTTTTCGCCCGACCCTCAAGGCCCAGGGGCTCCTGACCCGCGACCCGCGCATGCGCGAGCGCAAGAAGTACGGCCAGCCCGGCGCCCGCAAGCGCTTCCAGTACAGCAAGCGGTAACGCGGCACGCCCCGGACCAATCCGAATCTTCAGCCTGATGGGCGAGCCGCTGCCTGTCAGGCTCGGCGTGTCGTCATTAGTTGCTTGCGCAGTTTGACGGAAGACTGTCCTATTCGGGCGATGAACACCCCGATGACCCGCCGCCGTTTTCTCCGCGCCAATCTCACGTTCACGTTTGCCGCCGCAAGCCTGCCGCACATGGTCCCGGCCTCCGTCCTGGGCCAGGGCCAGCCTTCGCCCAACAGCCGCATCCAGGTCGGATGCATCGGCGTCGGGCCGCAGGGCCGGGGCGTGATGAGCAACTTTCTGCCGCAGCCCGACTGCCGCGTGATCGCACTGTGCGACGTCGCGAAACGCAACCTCGACGCCGCGTGGCAGATGGTCAACGGCCATTACAAAGACCAGGCGTGCGCCAGACATCACGACTACCGTGAGCTGCTGCGCCGGTCCGACATCGACGCCGTCCTGATTGCCACGCCCGATCACTGGCACGTGCCGATCGCCGTGGCCGCCGCGCGCGCGAACAAGGACATGTACGTCGAGAAGCCGCTGGGACTCTCCGTCGAGGAGGATCAACGGCTGCGCGCGGCCTGCGGCCTGACCAAACGCGTCTTTCAATTCGGCACCCAGCAGCGGTCCGGCAGCCAATTCCGCCTCGCCTGCGAACTGGTCCTCAACGGCCGCATCGGATCGCTCAAGGAGATCGCTGTCTGGGCCTCCGCCAGCCGGCCCGGCGGATCGACCAAAGCCGTTCCGCCCCCCGCGGATCTCGACTACCCGAGGTGGCTCGGGCCGGCGCGGGAAATGCCTTACACGGACGGCAAGGCCTTTGACGGCGACTCGGCAGACACCTGGAAGACCTGGTGGTTCAACTATGACTACGCCCTGGGATTCGTCGCCGGCTGGGGCGTGCATCCGTTGGACATCGCCTACTGGGGGCACCCGGCCATGATGCGCGGGAAGGTGGGTGTCGAGGGCAAGGGCGTCATCCCGACCGAGGGGGCGTGCAACACGTCGGTGGCCTGGGATGTCCAGTTCAAGTTCGCCGATGGCGTCCGCATGGTTTACCGCGGCACGCGCAACGACTACGAGCCGGTTACGCCCATGAACGACCTCAGACCGTGGGAGCAGAAGTATGGACGCGCCATCGACCACGGCACGGCTTTCGAAGGGACCGACGGCTGGGTCCTCGTCGATCGCGGGGCCATCCGCACATCGCCCGAGGGCCTCGTTGAAACGAAGTTCGGTCCGAATGACCGCCGGCTCGTCCAGAGCAGCAATCACGTCCGCAACTTCCTCGACTCGATCAAGAGCCGTCAGCCCGCCATCAGCCCGATCGAGGACTCCGTCCAAGCCGACATCCTCTGCCATCTCAGCGACATCGCCACGCGCGTCGACCGCCCGCTGACGTGGGATCCGGCCCAAGAGCAGTTTGTTAACGACAATGACGCGAATGCGCGTCTGAAGATGCGTCCCGTCCGCCAGGGATGGGAGTGGGCGTAGCCCTGAGATTTCCTAAGGCTCTCAGTAACCTGGAGCAGAGTCTGTTGGAACAGAGTTCTGCATTTCCCGAGCCCTGGATGCAAAGGGCTTCAAGCGCTCATTTCAGCGCCTGGATCCGGCCTCGGAGAAGCTGCCCGCGTGATCCAGCCGCCTCCGATCACCAGGTCGCCCTGGTAGAACACGCACGCCTGCCCAGGCGTGAGCGCGCGCTGCGGGCTGTGCAGCCGGACACGCGCGGTTCCATCGGCCTGCGCAACAACCGTGGCGGCCGTGCCGGGATGGTTGTATCGAATCTTCGCCATGACATCGAGTTGAGCGGGCGGCGCTCCAAAAGGGATCCAGTTGCACCGTTCCGCCAGGAACTCGGACTGCGCGAGCGACGCGTTGTCACCGGCCACAACCCGGTTCGCGGCGGCGTCGAGGTCGACAACGTAGAGGGGGGCGGACGATGCGATCCTGAGCCCGCGACGCTGGCCAATCGTGTAGAACTCGATGCCATCGTGCCGGCCCAAGACCCGCCCGTCCAGGTCAACAATGTCCCCCGGGTGCGGTGTGACGAGCCCGGTCTCGCGCAGGAAACGCCCGTAGTCGTTGTCCGGCACGAAGCAGATTTCCATGCTCTCCGCCTTGTCCGCGGCGGCGACCTGGTGCGCGCGCGCGATTTCGCGCGTCTGTGACTTCAGAATGTCGCCCAGCGGCAGCAAGGTGTCGGCGAGTTGGGCCTGGCTCAAGGAAAACAGGAAGTAGCTCTGATCCCGCCGCGGATCCCGTCCGCGACGGAGCAGCGAACGGCCCGAGGCCACGTGACGTTCCACGCGGGCGTAGTGGCCGAAGGCAATCTTCTGTGCCTCCAATCGCCGTGCGACGGAGAGAAGCAAGTCGAACTTGATCTTCGCGTTGCACATCGCGCACGGATTGGGCGTGCGCCCCGCCCTGTACTCGTCCGCGAAGTACTGGATGACTCGCTGCCGGAATGCGTCTGTGCCATCCACCACGTGAAAGGGGATCCCCAACCGTTCGCACACCGCCCGGGCATCCTCCGCGGTCGCCGCTCCCAAACGCCGGGTGGATCGCTCCTGCGCTCCTGGCATCGCCTCGGGCGACCAGAGCTTGAGTGTGACCCCGACGACGTCGTAACCCTGGTTTCGGAGCAGGATGGCGGCAGTCGAGGAGTCAACCCCGCCGCTCATCCCGACAACCACCCGAGTGCTGGACCGGTCGGACACGCGCCGAGGGTAGGGGAGGCGTTCGGACCGTGTAAAGGCCCGGACGTCATCGTGGCGACAGCCCGGAGCCGGGCTACTGTCCATAGTGGCGCCATCGGCGGATGACGGATTCGACATAGTGTCGGGTGCTGGGAAAGGCGATCTGCGACACGAACTCAACGCTGTTCGTGGCGGCACCCTCTCTCGCCCACTTGAGCACATTCGCCCGTCCCGCGTTGTAGTCCGCCAGCGCGTAGGGGACCGGATCGTCCGTCTTGCGGTAACGCTCCATCAGCTTGCGCAAGTACCAGGTCCCCGCAAGGGCGTTGGTGCGCGGGTCGTACAGATGCGCCTCGGGCAACGGATAGGCGCCGACTGTTTCAGCCCACTCCTGAGCAGCCGCGTCGGTCAACTGCATCAGCCCGATCTCGCCCGCTCGCCCCCGCACGCCCGGATGGAATCGGCTCTCCCTCCAGACCACGGCCTTCACCAGGGCCGGATCAAGTTTGTAGCGCCTGGCTGCCTCCCGGATCGGCGCGTCCTGGCTGTGATCGAGTCGTTCGCTGGATCTCCGCCACAACGTCAGAGACGCGATCAGCAGGAGGACCAGACAGACCGCCGCGCCGCCAAGAGACAACCTCCTGCCCCTGGGCCGCCCAGCCTTTGCGCGTGACCGCCTAGCCCGCATGTTTCACCTTCATGGTGCGCAGTGCGGTTCCTCGCGAAGCGTGTGAAATATCAGGGCTGGCACGCATGCTCCCTCACTCCTTGCGCCGTGTGTCGATGATGACGGTGACCGGGCCATCGTTGACCAGGGCCACCTTCATGTCAGCGCCGAATTCACCGGTTGCCACCGGCTTGCCCAGATCCGCTTCGAGCCGCGTCACGAACGCCTCGTAAAGCGGGATCGCGATTTCAGGCCTGGCCGCGTTGCAGTAGGAGGGGCGGTTCCCTTTCCTCGTGCTCGCCAGGAGTGTGAACTGGCTCACGACCAGGGCCTCGCCGCCTGTTTCCCCAAGCGAGCGGTTCATCAGCCCCTGATCGTCGCTAAAGACGCGCAGCCGTGCGATCTTGCCGCTCAGCCACTCCACGTCGTGGCCGGTGTCCTCGGACTCGATGGCCAGCAGGATCAGCAAGCCCTGCCCGATCTGCGAGGTTGTCCGTGCTCCGATCGTGACGGAGGCTGAAGCAACGCGTTGGACCACGGTGCGCATGGGTGGGGGAGGTTAGGGTCTGTGCGAGAATTACTTCCGATATCAATTTTTGCACAGACCCTCAGCTCTCAGGACGAGCGAGCAGCGCGCAATGGCGCCGCAGCGATGGTTGATGACTGCTGCATGTTGTTCCATGATTTGCGGCCAGCCCCTGCCAGGCGGCAAGAGGAATCTGCAACAGCATCTGCAACAGCGGATCCGCGATTGACGGATCCGCACTAGCCCGGATCTCTCACCACCGGGAGGATGACAACGAAATCCGGCTGCATGCTGGCTTCTCTTGAGAACCCCGGCTTCGCGGTGGCAAACAAACAGTGGTGAGAAATGCAGGCAGCCCGGATGTTTCACACGCTTCGCGAGGAACTGTAACCGCGGTGCGAAATACGCGGGCTAGTACGGGGTGCGGTAAGGCTTCGCGTGTGATCTGCCTCCTGGCCGGAAGCACGGTGGGCGGGGACGAGGCGGGATGAACGGCGGATTGTCAAGCATGATTCTTGGGCTGGTCGGAACGAGATGTGAAAATAAATCAAAAAAGATGTTGACCCTAACTGTGAACGAAGTAATGTGTGCCCGCAATTAGATGCGAGATGCTGCATCGCCGAACGGGCGAGTAGATTCGGCGAGCGGCAATTTGTCTCCTCTAAACATGAGATTTTTGCGGCGAGAACGCCGGAATGCTCTTTGACAATTGAATTGTGCGATGAGTGAGAGCCCCCTCATGGGCGGTCTCGAAAGAGGCTGCGCTTGAGGTTAGTTTTAATCAAAATACCGAGCGCAAGCTCGGTTAAGAGTCAAGCAAGTTAGTTTATATACGGAGAGTTTGATTCTGGCTCAGAACGAACGCTGGCGGCGTGGATAAGACATG
>CAYPUR010000025.1:8208-32027 GCA_964413865.1 uncultured Verrucomicrobiota bacterium | reverse complement strand
AGCGCGAGCCCCTTGTCGGTGGCGGATTCGATCAGGTGGGTTAGTTTCTCGCCGACCACCGATCCCATCGACCCGCCGAGGAACGAGAAATCCATCACGCCGAGCGCGACACGGTAGGGGCCGATCCGGCCGATGCCCGTCACGACGGCGTCCTTCAATCCGGTGCTTCTCTGGTAACTCTCGAGTTTGTCCGCATAGGCCGCCACGCCGGTGAACCCGAGGATATCGACGCTGATCAACTGGGGATCCATTTCCTCGAATGAACAGGTCTCGACAAGGGCATGGATGCGTTCCCGGGCCCCGATCGGAAAGTGGTGCGAGCACCGGGAACAAACCTTGAGGTTGTCGTCCAGTTCCTTGTCATAGATCATCGTGGAACACTTGGGGCACTTGGTCCACAATCCTTCCGGGATCTCCCTCTTGCGTGCACGCCCGGCCCCCAGTCTCGGTTTCTTGATGAAACCGCCCGCGCTCTTCGGCCCGGAGGGCAGCGCCGATTCCTTGCCTTCGAGCCCGATCGATCGCTTGGGAATAAATGATGTCGCCATAGAAGCATCAGGAACACTCAGACGCCGCGCGCCACGGTCCATACGCACACGTCACCCGCCCCTCCGGCCCGAAGGACCTGAGCGCAGGCGCTTGCCGTGGCGCCGGTTGTAAGCACGTCATCAATCAGCACAATCCGCTGTCCGCACACCGACACCCCGGCTCTCAATGCAAAAGCCCGCCGCATGTTCGCCGCCCGCTCGCGCCGGGTCAACCGGGTCTGCGTCTTCGTTGGTTCGACCCGGCGAAGCATCCGGACGTTCAACGGAATCCCGGACGCCGCGCTGAGGCGTTTCGCCAACCGCTCCGCCTGGTTGAACTCGCGCTCCCGCTTGCGCACGGGGTGAAGCGGAATCGGCACCAGCCAGTCCCAACGCTCGCCGAGAAGCTCCGGAACCGCCTGGTCCGTGAGCAGACCGGCAAGAAAAGGCTCGTGCCAGAGGGCACGGTGGTACTTATACCGGTGAATCGCATCGCGCACAACACCCGTCGCCAGGACCGCTGCCCGGGCCTTCGAGAAATGCAGGTCGAGATCGCGGCAATTGGCGCATTCGAACCGCGTCGTAACCGCCCCGTCAAACGGGAGCCCGCAATGCTCGCAGAACGGCCGCCGAATCCAACGCACACCCCCGCGTCCTGAACGGCACCGTGAACAGACATAGCCCTCGGCAACCGTCGCCTTCTCGGCATCACAGATCCGACAGCGCTCCGGATACAGGAGCGCGGCTGCGGCCGCAAGAAAGCGTCCGAGGCCGTTCAGCCAAAGGGTTTGCGGCATCGAGCCCATTCTCCCTGTTCTCCGCGCCACCCATACCGCATCCCCCCCCGGCTGTCAAAGCTCAGAGATCCACCCACAACCTCGCCTCAGGCCACCACGAAGTGGCGAGTGCCGGCGCGGCGCTCGGCCCAGCAGGCAGCGGGGTGCAGGCAGAGGTCGTCCCCCGGGCTTACTTCGCAACCAGAAAATCCCCGATCGCCAGGTTCCGCAGGTCGCTCCCGAAAAACATGTTCAGGGCGTCGTCCGGGGAGCAGACCATCGGCTCGCCGCGGCGATTCAAGGAGGTGTTTAGCAGCACCCCGATCCCGGTCTTCGCCTCGAACTTCCTCAGAAGCTCGTAGTAGCGCGGGTTGCTCTCCGCCGTGACGATCTGCGGGCGCGCCGTGCCATCCTCATGCACCACTTCCGGAATCCGCGTCCGCCAGGCCGGCGCGACGTCGAACGTGAAGGTCATGTAGGGCGATGGATGGCTGCTCTGCAGGATCTCCGGCGCCGCCGAGTCGAGCAGAGACGGGCAGAATGGACGCCAGCGCTCGCGATACTTGATCTGCGCGTTGATGGTGTCCGCGACGCCGGGAACCGCGGGATTGCCCAGGATGCTGCGATTTCCGAGGGCGCGCGGCCCCCACTCCATGCGGCCCTGGCACCACGCCACCACGTGGCCTTTGGCGAGCAGGTCGCTCGCCTTGTCGGTGATCGACGCGCACCTCTCATAACGACAGCCGCGTTTCCGCAACGCCTCCTCGATCTCGGCGGCCGAATACTCCGGCCCGAGATACGCGTGCGTCATTGGCTGAATCGTGTCGCCAAGCCGATGGGCCGCATACGTGGCCGCGCCCAGCGCCGTGCCCGCGTCGCTGGCCGCGGGCTGCACAAAGATCTCGCAGTCGGGCGCGAAGGCCTGGATGAGGCGTTGATTGGCCTTCACGTTGAGCGCCACGCCGCCGGCGTAACAGAGGCGGCGCGTGCGCGCGATGTGCCCGCCCAGATAATGCCGCGTCAGGGCCAGGAGAATCCGCTCGAGTTGGCGCTGGACCGCCGCGGCAATGTGCACATAAGGATGGTCAATCTCATCCCCGACGCGCGGCGGCCCCCACATCTTGACCAGCTTGGGTGAGAAGTAGGTTCCGATGCCCTGCGCCTCGCCCGGCGCGGCGCGTCTGTAGCGGCGCAGTCCAATGCAATTCACCAGCCGCGTGTTGACCCGAAACCCCCGCTCAGTCCACTCGATAAGCCCGGAAACATCCGCGCGGTCTGGATCGCCGTAGGGCGCCATGCCCATCACCTTGAACTCGCCATCGAGCATTTCAAAGCCGAGATACTCCGTCACGGCGCCATAGCACCCGCCCAGCGAGTCGGGCGCATAAAACTCCTTGAGACAGGCGATCTCACCGCCCGATCCGTGCCCGAACCACGTCGTGCAGTACTCGCCCACCCCGTCCACACTCATGATGGCGGCGTCGGCGTATCCCGAAACATGATACGCGCTCGATGCGTGCGCCAAATGGTGCTCGACAGGCACGAACCGGACGCGGCGCCGGTCAACGCCCAGACGTTCGAGGGCCGCGAAGACCTGACGCGCATTGCGCCGAAAACGCCGGTTGCCGTTGAACAACGCCGTGAACGCCCGATCCGGCGCATACCAGTGCCGGACCGCATAGTGCCAGCGGGCGGGGCTCATGAGACTGACAGGGGCGAACGGGATCGCCACCACCTGCACATCCGACGCTTTCACCCCCGCAAATCGCAGGCAGAATGCCGCCGCGTGCTCGGCCTGTTTGCCCTTGGCATGCTTCTCCCGCAGGAAACGCTCCTCCTCCGCCGCCGCAACCACACGCCCGTCCACCACCAGCGCCGCGGCAGGATCGTGCCCGACCATTCCTCCCAAACCGAGCACGATCATGGCCGACTCCCCCCCGCCCAATCAACCAGCCCGAGCCCGGCTCGATTCCCGGCGGCCGCGCCCGCCGGATCCCGGCCCGGCGCCCGCCCGGCATCCCAGAGGCGTCCGGCATCTGTTGCAGCTCTAGCGTGCATGAAAGGCCGCGAGCCTAGCATCGCGGCAAGGGGCGGCAACGGCGATTTTCCGGCTCTGTGAAACACTGCGAAACACGCGCACCCGGCCTGCTTTTGGGAAGCGTTGACATTCAACGGTCGAATGCGCACGGGGACCGCAAACCACCTTGCATCCGCCGACGTGAGTCGGCGCCAATTCCTGCCTTTGACGGAGCGAGATGGCGCGGACTCATCCCGCGATGCGGGACGGCTACCGAACCGGTTCACGGATAGAGGCCCTGCCGCGCCGCCATAGCAGCGAAGATCCCGCCTCGATTCAACAGGGCCTTGAAGCTGCCCGTTTCCACGATGCAGCCTTGGCGCAGCACGACGATCTGATCCATGCCCGCCAGAGTGGAAAGGCGGTGCGCAACGCAAATCACCGTCCGGTGCTCGGCCAGCCGGTCGATGGCCGCCTGCACCTCGGCCTCGGCCTTCGAGTCGAGGGCGGCCGTCGCTTCGTCGAGCACCAGGATCGGCGCGTTGCGCACGAACGCACGCGCGATGGCCACCCGCTGCCGCTGTCCGCCGGAGAGCGTCACGCCCCGCTCGCCGACCCGCGTGTCATAGCCCTGAGGCAAAGCCAGGATGAAATCGTGGGCGCTGGCCGCGCGAGCCGCGGCTTCGACCTCCTCGAAGCTCGCGCCGGGACGCCCGCAGGCGATGTTCTCCGCCACGGTCTGGTCGAAGATCGTCACGTCCTGGCTGACCAGCGCCAATTGACCGCGGAGATCGCGGATCGACACCTCTCTCAGATCCGTGCCGTCGATTCGGATAATCCCGCTGGTCGGGTCGTAAAAGCGGAACAGCAGGTTGAGCAGCGTGGTCTTGCCCGACCCGCTCTCGCCCGCGACACCCAGCCTGGCGCCGCGGGGGACGACCAAGTCGACATCCTTCAGCACCACCCGGTCGTCGTAGGCGAAGCTCACGCGCTCGAAGCGCAGGTCTGATCCGAACCCGGACACGGGTTTGGGGTTGGGCGCCTCGACGACCTTGGGTTGCTCGGCGAGGAGTTCCGACAGGCGGTGGACGCCGACACTGGCCTGTTCGAAGACGATGTGCACGCCGGCCAGCTTCTTCAACGGCAGGAAGAAGAGCAGAATGCCGGTGACGAAGGCCACCAGCTCCGGGCCGCTGCGGCCCGCGTGAAAGACGTAGAGCAGCAGCGCCCCCAAACCCAGCACCGAAATGATCTCGATCAGAGGATTCACCAGCTCCTTCGCCCTGACGCCCTTCATGCCGGCGCGGACGAGCTGCCCGGAGGTCTGACGGAAACGCGCCATCTCGACGGCTTCGAGGTTGTAGGCCTTGACAACGCGGATGCTGCCCAGCAACTCGACCAACTGGCTCGATTGCGCAACGTTCGCCTTGCGGCTCATCGCCATGGCGCGGTGTGCTTTGCGACCCAGCACCATGAGCGGCAGCAGACAGGCCGGCAACAGCACCATGACCGCGCAGGTCAACCGCCAGTCGAGCCACAGCAGGCCGCAAAAGACCACCACGATCGTGAATGATTCCTTGATGAGATCGGCCACCCCCTGCCGCAGGGCCCGCAACAGATTGTACGTGTCGACGTTGAGGCGCGTGAGCAGATCGCCTGTCCGCGAGCGCGTAAAGAACTCGAGGGAGAGTTGGCTCAGCTTCTCCATGACGTCCAGTCGCATGTCCCGAACGACGCGCTCGCTCACCCACCCCAGGCAGTAGTTGTTGCCGTAATCGGCGCCGCTCCGCAGAAAGACCAGGACCGGCAGGAACAAGAGCAGGCCCACCGCCTGCCGCCATCCCAGCGGTTGGCCCGTGCGCGGCAGCCAGGGATCGATCGCGCGCTGGACACTCTGCCCCAACTGCTCAATCGCCCCGGAGAACCGGCCCCGGGCGTCCGAGGGCCCCGGCTGCGCCGGCGCGGCCACGGCGGGCGCGAACCGCTCGGTCAGCGTGCGCGTCGCCCACATGAAACTGCCGTTGGTGAGCGCGAACACCCCGCCGAACACCACGCTCAGCGCCAGCCGCACCCAGTACCGCGGCAGGTAGCCGCAGCCAAAGCGCAGGACGGTAAGAATGTTGTTCATGCCCGGCCCATGTTCGCCAGCCGCACGGCCTTTGGCCATACCAAATCGCGCGCCCGGCCCGCCAGCGCCGATGCGTTGCATCCGCGCTCGACTTTCCCATGCGCCGTCCTGACAATGCCGGCTGCATGCGGCTGCTCGACCGTTATCTGCTCCGCGAACTGCTGGTCCCCCTCGGCTACTGTCTCGGGGGCTTTCTGATCTTCTGGATCACCTCCGATCTGATCAGCGATCTGGATGTCTTCCAGCGCTTCAAACTGCTCCCGCGCGACGTGGCCGCCTATTACCTGGTCCGGATGCCCGAGTTGCTGGTCACGGTCCTCCCGGTGGCCCTGCTCCTGGCGCTGCTCTACACCCTGACAAACATGGCGCGGCATCAGGAGCTCACGGCCATGCGCGCGGCCGGCCTGAGTCTGTGGCGGCTTTGCCTGCCTTACCTGGTGGTGGGCTCCATCCTGGGCGGCGTGCTCTTCGCCCTCAATGAAGCGTGGGTGCCGGACGCCTACAGCGCAGGCCGGCTGATTCTTCGCCGCCGCGTGCCGGTGCCACCGGGCGAGCTCGGACCCGAATGGCAGCGCAATCTCGTCTTCCACAACGACGCCGACAGCCGTCTGTGGCAAATCGGCGCCTACAACCGCATCACTGGCGAGATGCTGTCGCTCAACCTCGAATGGCGCTTCCCCGACGGCGGGCATCGGCGGCTGGCGGCGGAGCGGGCGGACTACACCAACGGGCACTGGGTCTTGCAGGATGCCAAGGAACTGCTCTACACGCCCGAATCCCGGCTGCCCGCCTTCCGCGGGATGACCAATCGGCTGGCCTTGGATGAGCTGACCGAAACGCCCGAGCTCATCAACAGTGAGATTCGGTTCACCGAGCTGAGCAACGTCAAGGCGGCCAAGGGAGCGCGGCTGTCGCTTCGCGAGATCCTCGATTACGAGCGGCTCCACCCGCGCCTCAACCCGAGGGCTCGAGCCAAACTTGAGACGCAATTCCATGGCCGGCTGGCCGAACCGTGGAAGTGCATTGTGGTCGTCCTGATCGCCATTCCGTTCGGCGCCCCCTCAGGCCGGCGCAACGTCTTTGTGGGAGTGGCTGGCAGTATCTTCATCGCGTTTGCGTATTTCTTCATCGCCGGCTTCAGCCTCGCCCTGGGCACAGGCGGCTATATCGCCCCCTGGCTGGCGGCCTGGCTCCCCAATGCCCTGTTCACAGCCGCCGCCATCTGGCTGACGCAGCGCATCCAATGACCAGGAGTCTCGACAAACTCAAGGCGCGGTGCGAACGCCTGCGGTCGCTCGACCGGGCCTGCCAGGCCATCCACTCGACCCTCGATCCGGAGAAAGCGCTCGATCTGGTCCTGCGCGAAGCCGTGCGCCTGACCGATGCGGGCAGCGGCTCCATCGTGCTGGTCAATCCCACAACCGGGTTCCTCGAAACCCAGGCGGCGCGCGGACTGCCGCCCCAGACGGCGCCGCTCAGATTGCGCGTCGGCGAAGGTCTCGCCGGCTGGGTCGTCCGCACCGGACGACCCGCCCGCGTCGCCGATGTCCTGGCCGACCCGCGTTACATCATGGTCCGCCCCCAGCTCCGGTCCGAGCTCGCCGCCCCACTCGAAGTGAGCGGCGAAGTGCGGGGCGCGATCCTCGTCGGCACCGATCGGCCCGGCGCGTTCGGGGTCGAGGCGCAGGCGCTGCTGCTCGAACTGGCGCGGCGCGCCTCCGGGGTCATTCGCAACACCTGGCTCCACGAGCAGCTCCGACACAAGGCCCGGCTCTTCGAGTCGCTCTTGGTCCTCGGCCAGTCCATCCAGTCCGCTCTGAGCCTGGACGAGGCCCTGGGAACCATCACGCGCGCGGCCACGACCCTCATGGACGCGAAGATGAGCGCGCTGCATTTGCTGGACGAGGAGCGGGCCTGGCTCGATCTGCGGGCCAGCCACGGCGCAGGCTCAGCCTATCTGACCAACTCCCGGCTGAGTGTGGACGAGAGCCTCCTCGGGACGGTGGTGCGGCGTCGCAAACCGCTTCAGGTCGCGGACGTGCGGACTTCGACCCGGTACCAGCGCGTCGGTGTCGCGCGCGAGGAAGGCCTGATCTCGCTGGTCAGCGTGCCGCTGGTGTTTCAGCGCCGGCCGATCGGCACCCTCAGCGTATACACCGGCCAGCCCCACAGCTTCTCGAACGAAGAGATCCGCATCCTGTCCGCCTTGGCCGAACTCTCGGCCATCGCCATCGAGAAGGCGCGTCTCGACGAGCGCCTGGTCGAGGTCGAACACCAACTGCGCAAGAATGAAAAACTCTCCGTGCTCGGCCTCCTGGCCGCCGAGGTCGCCCACGAGATCCGCAATCCCCTGGCCGTGATGCAGATGCTCTATCATTCGCTCGACCTGCGCTTCCCCGACGGCGATCCGCGGGCGCGCGACGCCCAGATTATGGGCGAGAAAATGGTCCAGTTGAACCGCATCGTCGATCGCATCCTCGACCTCGCCCGGAGTCCCGAACCGCGTTTTGAACCGGTGAACGTGAATCCGTTGCTCTCCGATCTCGCGCTGCTCACCCGCCACAAGTTCCGGGAGCAGAACGTGCGGCTGGTTCTCGAATTGGATCCGCGCGTCCCCAGCGTGCCGGGGGACGCCACACAGTTGGAACAGGCCTTCCTGAACCTGGCCCTCAATGCCGCCGAGGCCATGCCCCAGGGCGGCCAACTTACCATCAGCACCGCCCCCGCGGCGCTCCGCAAAAGCCAGCCCGCGCCCACACACGTCCGCATCACCTTCCGCGACACCGGCCAGGGCATGAGCGACGACCAGCAGCGCCGCGCGTTCAGCGCCCTCCTCAGCACGACCAAGAGCAAGGGGGCCGGGCTGGGACTCGCCATCGTGGCCCGGATCGTCGAGGCCCATCACGGCAAGGTCCGCCTCACATCCCGGCTCGGCCGCGGCACCACGCTCCACCTGCTTCTGCCGGTGTAACTCGATCGAATCTCATCTGACAACATCCGGCACGCCGGGTCGGGGGACCCGGCCTACAACCGCTGCCTTCTCCGATGCTGTAGGTCCGGTGCCCTCACCGGGCAACAGAACACCGACAACAGCCCGACGCACCGGACCGCGGGGTGCAACGCACGGCTCGCTTGCTCCCGATGCCGCGGTCCGGCAGACTGGAGTAAATCATGATGGACGCTGCCGCTCTATTGCGAGAGTTGATTGCGCTGCCGAGCGTGAATCCGGCCTTTCTGCCGGCGGGCCACCCTTGGGCGGGTGAACAGCGCGTGTGCGATTTCCTGGCTGCCACCGCCGCCCGACTGGGGCTCGACCTCGATTTCCAGGAGGCTGAATCGGGCCGACGCAACCTCCTGGCCCGCCTCCGCCCGGTCGGGCGCCCTCGCCATCGGGTGATCCTGGCGCCGCACCTCGATACCGTGGGCGGATCCGGCGTCCACTTCACACCACGCGCCGCCCGAGGCCGCCTCTATGGCCGGGGCGCATGCGACACCAAAGGCAGCATCGCCGCCATGCTCACCGCGCTGAGCCGAGTGGCGGGGTCGGCGCGCCCGCCCGCCGCAACCGAGATCGTGTTCGCCGGCCTCATCGACGAAGAACATGGCCAGATCGGATCCAGATTCCTGGCCCGCTCGGGCTTCGACGCCGATCTGGCCATCGTGGGGGAACCGACCCGGCTCGAGGTCGTCACCGCCCATAAAGGCGACGTCTGGCTGCGCCTCGAAACGCGCGGAAAAGCCGCCCACGGCGCGCATCCCGACCTGGGCGTCAACGCGGTCCATGCCGCGGCCCGGATCGTCCACCTGCTCGAAACCAAGTACTCGAGCCGGTTGCGGCGACACACCCATCCGCTCCTCGGCTCCGGGACGATCAATGTCGGCGTCATCGCCGGCGGCACCCAGCCGAACATCGTTCCCGACCGCTGCGCCATCCAGGTCGATCGCCGCACGCTGCCCGGCGAGAACGAGACGGGCGTCATCAGGCAAATCCGGTCCCTGCTCCGGCAGAACCGCCTTCAGGCACGGGTGACCATCCTCAAGGAAGCGGCCTGCCCGCCGCTCGAGACCAACCCGCGATTGCCGTTTGTCAACCGTTTCCTCGAAGCCGCGGGACAGGCCCGGCCCGCGGGTGTCGCGTTCTTCTGCGATGCGGCGGTCCTGGCCGCTGCAGGCATCCCGAGCGTCGTCTTCGGCCCCGGGGATATCGCGCAGGCACACACCGAAGACGAGTGGATCTCTTTGCGCTCGCTCGAACGGGCGACGGATCTTCTGACCCGGTTTCTTTCGTCGCTCCCGTGAAGGCGCCCGGCCAGAAAGCAATGACCCCGGCCGGCACATCGGCGACGCGGCATCGGATGCGGCTCGCGCTTCTGACGCACGAACCCTTGCATCCGCCAACCGGCGGCGGTTCGGCGGAGGCGCTCTACATGGTGCGCGAGTTCGTCCGGCGCGGACACGACGTCCATGTGTTCTGTCCGACCGTGCCCGAGGCGGAACGCATCGAGCGCGATCTCGGGGTGCGCCTGCATCCGTTCACACTCTGGCGCATGGGCCGGTACGCCTCGCTGCGGAGCTTGAAGTACCTCTTCTACCCGCTGTTTCTCGAACGACTCGTCGCACGGGTCGCACGGGAAACCCGGTTCGATGTCCTGTTTTCCCAGCATGCCATCTCCGCCGTCGCTGCAGGCCGGCTCACACGCCGGCTCGGCGCCACGGTGGTCATGAACCAGCTCGATTACCTCACCGGCTTCATGGAGACTTGGCCGGCCTGGCTGATGCCCCGTCCGCTGCTCGCTTTGCTCATGCGCTACGAACTGTCGTTGCCCCGGCGGTTCGGGGCGGATAGGGTCTTGACCGTGTCAGACGCATTGGCGGATCGCGTGGCCGCCACCGGCTTTCCTCGGGAACGGATCCAATCGATCTACTACGGATACGATTCGGCTCTGTTCCCCTTCGATGCCGCCGCCGTGGCGGCGCGGGGCGATGACCCGCCGGTGGTCGTCATGCATGGATCCTTCGATCATCATCATCTCGGGCCCATCGCGCTCGAAGCCGTCGCCCGTGTGCGGGCAGAACGCCCCAACACCGTGTTTCGGTTCCTCGGACAGCCCACGGACACCTTGCGGAGCTTCCTCGAAGCGGCCCGCAAACGCGGTGTGGACGCCGGCGTCGAGTGCCCCGGGTTCGTCCCGTATCGCGAGATGGCGCGGCATCTGGCGGGAGCGTCGGTGGGGATTGTTCCGTACGAGGCGTCGGCGGGTGTGCATTGCGCATTTGTCGCCAAGGTGGTCGAGTGCCTGGCGCTGGGCCTGCCCGTCGTCTGCACGCCGCTGGAAGGAATCCAACGGTACTTCGCGGATGAACCGCTGATCCGTTACGCGCGATTCGAAGGGCGCGATTTCGGAGACCAGATCCTGGCCTGGCTGCGCACGCCGCTGTCCGAACGCCGGAAGATGTCACAGCCGGCCAGCCTGCGGGTGGCGCGTGAGCTCGACTGGGACGTCATCTGCCGGCGCGCAGCCGATGCGGTCGAGGACGCACGCCGGTCGCATCCGAGGGCCAACCCGTGAGAGGAAAGACCTGCCCATGAAACGTGCAGGCTGACCCGCATGGCTTTCACCGTGCGAAGTCTCATCGACACGTGCACAGACGGAGTGTGAAACATGCCGGCTAGAATCGCCAACGCTTCGAACGAACCGCGTCCCGGACCGTCCGCCGCCCCGCCTTCGAGCGGCGGGCGTTTCAATCTGCGTTTCTTTCGCCAGACGGGTTGGATGGTCGTGGCGACGACGCTAGGCGGCGGATTCATGTACCTGGTGCACATCCCGGCGGCGGCCGGCATGCCCAGGGCGGAGTACGGCGTTTTCCAGGCGCTGCTTCAGGTCATGAACCTGATGCTGATCCCGGCGATTGGCCTCCAGACAATCATCGCGCAACAGACCGCGTCGGCCCTGACCGATTCCCAGCATCGCCAGCTCGCGGCAACCGTGCGGATGCTGCTCGCGGGAGTGGGCGTCATCTGGCTGGTCATGGCACTGTCGACCTGGGTAATGCGGGACCGGCTGCTGTCGGCGCTGCAGATTGCCCACCCGGCCGCCTTGTGGGTGACGGTCGTGATCGGGCTGGCGATGCTGGCGTGGCCGATCCTCCAAGGCGTGCTGCAAGGCAGACAGAACTTCTTCTGGCTCGGCGGCCTCCAGGTGGTGAACGGGGGCGGACGACTCCTGGGCGTGTTGATCCTCGTCTGGCTTCTCGGAGGCCAGGCGGCCGGGGCCATGACAGCCGCACTGCTCGGCTTTTGGGCCACCGTCACGCTGGCCGGCTGGCTGACCCGTGACGCGTGGCTGGGCCCGGGCGAACCGGTCGATTGGCGCGCGTGGATTCGACGCGTGGCGCCCCTCACATTTGGGTTGGCGGCCAGCCAGTTCACCATGGCGGCCGATATGATCCTTGTTCAGACGACATTCGACAAGGACGTCACCGGCCTCTATGGGGCGGCCGGCACCATCGGACGCGGCTTGATGTTCTTCACGGGAGCCGTGTTCGCCGTCATGTTCCCCAAAGCCGTTGCCAGCAAGGCCCGCGGAAGGCGCACCGAGGTCCTGATCTCTGCGGTGGGAGCCACGGCCGTCCTGGGAACCTGCGCAGCCCTCGGCTGCACCTTCCTGCCCCAACTGCCGCTTCATCTCGTTTACCCAACTCGGCCCGAGTATTGGGCCATGGCCCCGCTGGTCCCCTGGTTCGCCTGGTGCATGTTGCCGTTGAGCCTCGCCAATGTCCTGATCGGGCATCTGCTCGCCCGCGAGCGTTTCCAGGCCGTGCCCTGGCTCCTCCTCGTGGCCGTAGGGTACGGCATGGCGCTCTGGGCGCGGCAGGACGCCTTCCGGAGTGTCCCCGAGGCGGATGGATTCCGCATGGTCGTGGCCACGCTGGGCGTCTTCAGTCTCCTCCTCCTGCTGATCGCCGCGTGGTTCACCTGGGGAAGCCACCGCGAAGACAAGCACTGACCACTCGAAAGCCAACCGCTGCGCCTTCTCGTCCGCCCCGCCCTCATGGGACGCGGAATAGTCTGGCGCTTTTTGCCACGGAAAGGGCTATAACTCCACGCATGCAACCACGTCTGACTCTCTTGGCACTCCTGGTCCCCGTGGCGCTCACCGCCTCGGCGTCCGAAGCAAGTGACTGGATCATGCTGTTCAACGGACACAACCTCGATGGCTGGACCCAACATGGGGGCAAGGCCGCCTACCGGGTCGACAATGGACAGATCGTCGGCGTACCGGTCCCCAACACGGCAAACTCGTTTCTGTGCACGGCGCGCACCTACAAGGACTTCATCCTCGAACTCGAGTTCAAGCCGATGACAGGACTCAACTCGGGCGTCCAGGTGCGAAGCGAGGTCTTTGCCGAACCCAAGTCCGTCCAGGTCGACGGCAAGACCTTCAAGATCCCGACCGACCGCGTCCATGGGTATCAGGTCGAGATCGATCCCAGCGAGCGGGCCTGGACAGGCGGCATCTACGACGAAGGCCGGCGTGGCTGGCTCAAGGATCTCAAGGACAACGAGCCCGCGCGCATGGCTTTCAAGGCGAACGAGTGGAATCACTTCAAAATCGAATGCCGCGGCGACATGATCAAAACCTGGCTCAACGGCGTGCCGGCGGCGGAGATCCGCGATCACGTCACGCCTGCCGGGCTCATCGGACTCCAGGTGCACGGAATCGGCAAGGACCCCAAAGAACTCGAAGTGCGCTGGCGCAATATCCGGATCAAAGAACTCGAAGCGGCGACGCCCGCAGATCCGCGCGAGGATCCCAACTGGACCGGCCCGGCCTACCAGGCCCTGCCGCCTCTGGAAGGCGAAGGATGGCAGTACCTCTTCGACGGCAAATCGCTCGATGGCTGGAAGGTGACCGACTTCGCCGGACACGGCCCCGTCGGCGTCAGGGCCGGGCGCCTCGAAATCGAAATGGGCGCCATGCTGACAGGCGTCAATCTCGTCAGAACCAACGGTATCCCCCGCTATGGCTACGAACTGGCCTTCGACGCCATGAAGGTCGATGGCAGCGATTTCTTCTGCGCCCTGACCTTCGTGTCGGGCGAGTCCTGCTGCTCGTTTGTCATCGGAGGATGGGGCGGCGGCGTGGTCGGCATCTCGAGCATCGACGGCAATGACGCCTCGTCGAACGAGACCACCAAGTTCAAGGACTTCGAGAAGAACAAATGGTTCCGCGTTCGTGTCCGGGTCACGAAGGACAAAATCGAGACCTGGATCGGCAAGGAGAAAATGGTCGACGTGCAGGTCGAGGACCGCCGGATCGCCGTGCGCCCCGGCGAGATCGAGGACAGCCAACCCTTCGGGATCGCCACCTACCAAACCACCGCCGCTTTCCGCAACATCCAGTGGCGCCCGCTCAAGTAGCGGCAGCCAGCGGTTCTCGTTTTGAGAGCGCTCAGGGCGCCGGGTCGGGGGACCCGGCCTACAACCGCTGCATTCTTCGATGCTGTAGGCCGGGTGCCCTCACCCGGCATCAAGCCCCTGCACGCAAAATGAGAACTGCTGAGCGGCAGCGGCGCGAGCTTGACCGCGGAGCCGGGTCAAGTCTAGCTTGCCCCCCGCAAAGCCCACAGGCCGTCAGATCAACTCGCCAGTCGTATTATGAATACGCGCTTCCCACTTGGTCGAATCCCTTTCCTTGTTTCCGGACTTGTCTGCGCCCTCTGCGCCCACGCCGCGCCGCCCGGCCCGACGCCACAGGTTCCGGACGGAGGCGGCGCCCCGGGGCCGTTTCCGAACACGTCGGTCTCCGCGGTCAACGTGATCGCCAAAGGCAGCACCACGTTCAGCGGCGCTGTCGAGATTCCGGGTCTGGCCGGACAAGGCCCGATTCCCTGGTCGGTGAATCGGTACAATCGCGGCGACTTCGCCGTGCGCCTCTCCCCCGGCGATCCGCAGGCCGCATTGAACAACCTCAATCAGGGATTCATCGAGTTCGGCGACAGCGCGGTCAACATCCCCGCCAGCCAGGCCTGGCGCCCGAGCCCGCTCTTCGGAATCAGCATACCAACCGCGCGCCAGAACGGCCCGATCGATTGGAACGACGGCGAAGGCCCGTTCTGCCCGACGGTCGCAATCGCCGAGTCGTCCTCGGGTCCGGGCTACAGCATGGCGGACGGCAGTTGGGGCAATGGCGATCTCGACGTGAATACCGGGCGCGCAGGCACGCACGGTTCGAGTCCTGAAGCCAATTTCAGCTTCTCCATCGCCTGGTTCCCGTACGATCAGGGATGGCTCGGCGGCGAGGCCGGCAGCCCGACCGCCGAGGGCCAGGCGCGCTGGACCAGTCCCAACGCGCACGCCGCCGGCCTGGCGGCCGGGGTGGTCAAATGGCCGCAGTTCCCACCCGACAGCGGGATCTATGGCGGCCAGGCGGAACTGGTCCTGCCCGGAGTCAATTCACTCGATGACGGCATGCTGTTCGTCACCTCGGCGGACGGCGCGAGCGATGTCAACATCGCGGGTGTCGCGCCCAAGGAGGCCGGCATCGGTTGGCATGTGGCAATCCGCGAAGACTCGGCCCTGGACGCCGAGACCCTGGCGGCAGCCGATCAATCCGAGTTTGCGTTCGTCTACGTGCCCTTCAACACCCGGAATCTTGTCGGCGGACACATCGTGGGCGCCGATGGATCCAAGCGCAAAGCGGTCGGCGACTTCACCGTCACCCGGACTGGCACAGGCGTCTACGAGTTGGTTGTTCCCGGCAAGACGGGCGCCGACGGCACCCTGCTGTTGCAGGTGGCGGACCTCGAACTGGAAACCTCGGTGCCGTTGGCCTCGCGCGCCTTCCTCTCGTACGAGTTCCTGGACGGGAAGTTCGTCATCCAAACGCGCAAGACAATCACGGACACGCAGGCGGACCTCGCCGATGCCAGTTTCTACGTGGCGTGGGTGGACTTCCAGACGCCCCTGGCGCCGCCCGACGGCCCGCGCCTGCGCAGCCTCGCCGCCGTGGTGGTCTCGGGCGAGGGTGTCGAGGCCAAGGAAACCGCCCTGGCGGTGAACACGGACGAACCGGAAGTGCTGGTGACATCGGTTGATCCGGCCAACTTGGGCGGGTATGTCGACCCCATCACGCAGCAATACGCCTTTCATGCCGTCGTGGGACGATTCTACGATCCGCGCACCCTGGCCCCCACCGGCGATCCTTTCATCATCCTGGGCAGTCCCTCCGGCACCGTGAACCGCTGCGACGCCAAATACAACCCGGTCTCGAAACAGTACGTGGTTGCCGCCAACGCGCGCGCCTACAGCGACTACGGCATGGACGTCCCCCTGATCGCACTCGTCAACCCCGCCTCGGTCGCCGGCGGCAATCCGCCCGTTGCCAAGGCCTTCGTCCACGATCCCGAGACGGACCAGAACTATGATGACGTCGCCGTGGCCGTCAGCTCGAAGAACGGCAACTTCTTCCTCGCATGCGAGCGGAAGTTCGCGGACGAAGGCGAAGGCACGGTCGGCGCCATGTACAGCCAGACGGGCACCTTGCTCACACCGGTTCGCACGCGTCTCGACCTGCTCCAGCAGATCGGTGATGAGGACGATCCTGACGCGATCTACCATGAGGGGCTCGATGCGTTCCTCTACATCTCGAACACGGACAACTCGAACGGATCGACCGGCACGCTCGGCAACCGGGTCGTTGGCTCCGTGGTGGATTCCGTGCCTGACGGCCGGGGCAACCTTGTCGTCCGGGCCGAACAGCCGTTGGCAGACGGAGTCCCGGCCGGCAGAGCCGAAGGCCATCCTGCTTCAATCGTCAACCCTTTCAACGGACAGCTCATCACCGCCTATGACGCCGGGAACGGCACCGCCACGGGCGATCTCTCTTACTTCGACTTGGGCAGCCCGCCCAATTATGCGTTCACCTCGGCCCGGTCGGAGGTGCCGTATCTCGACGGCACAAGCGGCAATCCCTTCAACCACCAGCATCCGCAGTTCGCCGCGGATCCGGAAAGCGGCGTGATTGTGGTGGGCTTCAACGCCACTGGCAGCACCGCAGGCGTCCCGGAGGCCTATGCGTTCGTCCTCCTTGGGCCCGACGGACAACCGCTGCCCAGCCAACTGGGCGCGCCGTATCTGCTCGCGGACTCGCCCGGCGGTCTGGGAACGAGTGTGAATTTCCACAACATCAAGTACTCGCCGGCCAGCGGTTCGTTCCTCGCCGCCTACACGAGCAATCTCGGCGTGACATACCTCGCGGCTCTCGAGATCACGTCATCCCATCTCACCGCCCCGCCCACCCTCACCGTCGCGCGCAGCGGCAACGAGGTGGTCATCACCTGGCCCGCCAGCGCCACAGGCTGCCAACTCGACGCCAGCCCCACAGCCTCACCAGCCGACTGGCACCCCTCCGGACTCACCCCCAGCGTCGAGGGCGATCTGTTAAAAGTCGCGGTCTCACCGAGCGGCGCCGCCCGCTTCTTCCGCCTCAGGCACCCATGAAGGTTTGTGGCGACGCGCTCGCCCACGCAGCAACAAACATACAGAGGAATCCGCGGGATGTGAGACACCGTCACCCTCACCGGCCCCGGCAGTCGCGGGGGCCTGGAGTTTGGACATTCTTGATGCTTGTCGATGTGGTGGCAGCACAGGAGGGCCAATCACCCCGGACGCTTACTGGCGCTGGCCTTTGCGGCGAACACCCACCCTGCGAAGATCGATCGGATTGAACCCGAGCTTGAGGGCCGGCGATTCCAGGTTGAGCCGGAAGTTGTACGCACGCGAATTGTAAAACATCGGGTCGGCCACGACGGAATGGATGTCGTGTCCTCGAGCCTGCCATTCCGCCAGTGTCGCCCCGGCGAACCGCATCGAGTCGGGGCGGGCCTCGGGCCGTCCGTCGAAATAGACGTTGTTATCGAGCCGATACCGGTTATTCGTCCAATTGCTGCCCAGGAGGTCGCCGGAGTCGAAGTAGACAATATTGCGCTCAAACGTGAATGAAATGTGGTCTTCCTCGCGCGAGCGCATGAGTTGGTGCTCCGTGTTGAAGGCGAAGATGTTGTTGCGGACCACGTTCTCGCGCCCGTAATGCTGGTGGAATCCAGCGCTCTTGCACCGATAGACCACGTTGTTTTCGAGCGTGATGTAACTGCTCCCTTCATCGGTATAGAGCCCCCATCCGCCATACGTGAACGCGTGGACGTCGTGGATGAGGTTGTTTCGGATGACCGTGCCTCTCTGAATACCCAGCGTGTAGATGGCTCCCATGTCGCTGAGAAGGCCCTTGCCGATGTCATGGAGATGATTGAACTCGATGAGGTTGTCGCGACAGGGCGTCTCCTGGTACCCCCAGTTCCAGCCGACTGAAATGGCCGTGTAGAACAGGTCGTGGATCTCATTGTAAGCCACCCGGTTGTTCCCGCTCTGGAGAATCAGAACCCCCGCCCCCGGCGCATAGATCCGCCCAAGCCGACTCAACCGATTGTCCGTGACGGCGTGACCGTGACACTCCTCGAGCGGATCCGTCCGTGCCGTGGTCTCTCCGATCCGAATGCCGCCGGCCCCCAGGTCGGTAAACTCGTTGCCCACGACCCTCCAACCCTGGCACCCCTTGCCAAGATCGAGCCCGTATCCGCCCAGACGCGTGAACACGCAATCCTCGATCACGCATCCGACCGCCCCCTCGGCCCGAATGTCGCCCGCAATCCCAATCGCCGCCTGGACGTCGGCATAGCCGGTCGCGTCCAATCTGTAATCCGTGTGGGTGAATGTGAGCCCGCGCAGCACCACGTTCGCCACGGGCTGTTTGCCCGCAAAATCACCCCGGAAAACCACCAGTTCATCGAGAACCGGAGCCACCACATGCGCTTGCTGCACGTCTTCACCCGCCTCGGCACAGTAGGTCAGAACGCCCGTCTTGGGGTCCAGATACCACTCCCCCGGCCGATCGAGCGCGTCAAGCGCGTTCTCGACGTAGTACTGCGCATTGGCCTCCTTGTTGGAAGGCCGCGGATCGCCCGCAAGCGTGGCAACCGCGTTGGTCTCATCCACGGCCCGGATGGGCATCCGGAGGTCGGCCCACGCGAGATTGGCCACAACCTCCACGTCGCCGGCCTCGGCCCACTCCTTCTTGATGTCCCCCGCTTTGAACTTGAGCTGGATCGGCTTGTCCTGCGGGCTCTCGCCCTGGATCCGAAAGAACCCAGCGTTGGGGCTCCGGGCGCGCACCTTGCGCTGCCCGTTGACGAAGAGCTGGCGGAAATACCATGTGCCGGCGCGGACGTCGGGCAAGTCCACCTCCCAGCAGCCCGGCTTGTCCACCGAGCGCCTCCACCCCGCAATCCGGCGTCCGCCGCTCAGGATCGGCTTCTCATCGGGATAGGCGCTGATCACCAGCGGTTGCTGGGCGCTGGGGCCCGAGTGGTCGGAGGTGAGCACAAGCGGCTCTGCCAGTTGATACGTCCCGCCCCGCACCAGGATGGTGACGCTGTCGACCGTCGAAAGGCCTTGATAACGGGCTTCCCGGACTTTGTTCAGAGCCGCCGAGAGCGTGGCCAGCGGTCCGTCGTCAAGACCCGGCGCCGGAATGGCAAGTTCGCCCGACCAAAGATCGTTCCCGTCGGTCGCCACATTCAACACGAGGGTCTTCGCCTGAACTCGGCCCGCACAGGCCGCGGCGAGCAGCACCGCCAACAAAACTCGCAAGCGCATGGAGCCCGGAAATCTGTGTGCTCGTCCTGGCATGACATTTCTAGGCTAGCCCTGCTGGCCCTCGTGAGCGCCCACGGCGCGTTGGGCTTGTTTCTGGTAGTAAGGCGTCACAAGATTGAAGTAGATGCCGCACAGGGGCCGGTCGGTCTGCGACTGGCTCAGGATGATTGTCACGTGTTTGTCCAGCGCAATGCCGTGGCGCAGGTGCGGACCCCGTGTCTCGTAAGCGCTGATGGCCTTCTCCATGAGCGACCGGAGAGTCTCACGGCAATCCACAGCGGGCTTGTCGATGCACACGATATGCTTGTCGTATGCCCGAAGGGCGTCGTTGATTTCCGCCTCAAAGGTTTCAACGGTCACGACCGCAGAGTAGGCACGGCGACGGAAGATTTCAAAGCGAAAGTGAGGCCCAGCCCCCACGCGGCGCAGACTCGATTCCCACCGGCAACCTTCAGATGCACCGCCACCCACAAACCTCGAATTCAGTACAGAGCGCCTTTGGGTGTCCGGTACACCCTGCCCGACGGGGCTCGGGGCGGGGCGTTGGTCGGCTTCGACTTGAACGCCGATCGCAGGAGCCAATGCCGCTTGAAACCCTGAATCAACTCGTCGGTGTGGAACAGGAGCGCCTGGAGTGTCCCGACGAAATTGGTGTTGGCCTCGACCTGGGTGTTGAGGTTGCTGATAATGGCGTTCAGGCTCTCGAGCGGCGGCTGCAACTGCGTCATCAGGAGTGTCAGGTTGGTGTTGGCCGCGGCGAGCATGACTCCAGCATCAGCGAGCGTGGCGCTGACATTCGTGAGGGCGTCGTTGGCGTTGGTCAGGGTGACCAACGTCTGCGCGTGAAGATCGGGCGGCAGCAACCAGCGCCCCAGGGCGCCGTCGGCGTTGGTCAGATTGGCGCTGATGAGGGTCAGATTGGTGACCAACGGTTGCGCCTGAACCACAAGCAGATCGGCATTGGCAGTCAGATTCAGGGCCTTGTCGAGGATCTGGGCCACCTGATTGGTCAGGGCGAACACGCTGGGCATGGCCGCCTCCGTCTCGCGCACCAGAAGATCGAGCCGATCCGACAACGTCGGCGTCTCATCGGGCGGAAGCCAGTAGGGCCTGGTGCTGGCCGTGTCCGGTTCGTACCGGCTGGTCTGGAGGTTCCACGAGTAGGTCACCTGCTTGGTCCGGGCCTGCCGGTCAACCACCCGAATCCGCGGCACCGACGCATCAATCATCCGCTCCAGGAGATCCCGGTCCAGCGGCACAAGCGGCGTGGCGAACCGGCGCGTCCGGTTGACTTCCTGCGGATAGGCCTGTTCGAGGAGCAGGCGATTGACGCGGAAAACCTCCTCTCCCTGCGGGGGCGGATCGAGCAGACGCCGCGTCTCCTCCGTCAGCGCCACCCCGTCAAACGCAGCCGCATCGTAAAGCAATGGCCCCTCGATGAGGCGCGTGAATTCCTCGACCAACGCCAGTTGCAAAGGGCGCAACTCGCGAGCCGCCCCTTTGTACCGGGTCACCACATCCCGGTTCGCCTCGTCAAATCGCGCCAGGAGATGCCGCGTGAGCCGGTTGGTGCCGTCCTGCAGACGCGCCACAAGCGCGCCCAGATCGCCGATATCCTCGAGAACAAACGATGGCGCGAGCAGCTTGCGCGTGACGACCGGCAGTTCATGGACGTCGAGGAACAGCTTGTCTTTGAGATCGGGCAGGGCGAGGGCCTGTTGCGGCGTCTGCTCGCTGACTTGCCAGACGATGTGGGTGGGGATGTAATTGGTGCCCTTCGTCACCTCGATGGTGCGCTTCCCCAGGAAATCCGAGCTGACCCGCGCCTTCGATCCGGCCGTCCAGAGGTACCCGAAATACGGGGCCCGGACCGAGAACTGGACATAGACGTTGTAGACCCCGTCGGGGCTCTCGGTGTCAATCAGGGTGATCTCGCCAACGTCGAATCCCATCAGTTTCACCGGATCGCCCACCTTCAGGCCGGCGGCGCTGTAGAGGCTGGTGCAGTACTCGACCTTGGTCACCAGCCACCCCTTGCGCTTGGCCGTCTGGTACACGTAGTACACGAAACCGGCCACCAGAAGAAGCGTCGCCAGGGAAACAAACAAACCGACCGCCCGCTCAACCCGGCCCAGACGCGTCCGCAGTTGGGGCGTGAGATCCTGCACTCGCTAGAAACTCCGCCCGGGCATTTCGAGCGTCGTGGGCGAGTAGATCGTCCGGGGTGCCGCGGTCCCCGTGCTGCGGTCCGCACTGGCCGTGGCAGGCAGCACGCTTCGCACGGGCCCCATGTCGATCAGCGGACGGCGTGCCGCGGCCGGGCGCGAGTTCATGCCGCCAATCGTGTCGACAAACTCCAGCTTCGGGCCCGCGTCAAAGCCCGGGGCGGGTCGAGCGACCACCGGATTCAACTCGCGTCGGGTGGGATCCGCAATCACCCCAATCAGATCCATCGAGTCCGCCACACTCTCGCTCGGGCCGGTTTCCGGGAGAACCGAGGCCACGCCGGCACGCGAGGCCCCCGGCTTTGGATCGGTCGGCAAACCGATTCCCAACATGCGCCGAAACTGCTCGCCCCGCGCCTCGGCCCCTCCCGCCGGCTTCGCACCGGGGGGCGTGGTCGTGAGATTGAGGCTGTCGCGCACCAAATCCCGCCGGCTATTGCTGTCGAGCGCGTCGCCCAGAGTTCCGAGAACCGAGCTCCTCGAAGGACTGTCCGAAAACAACACCCCGCTGCGGTCCCGGTCGATCGAGAGGGGCGCAAATCCTTCGAACTCCGTTGACCCGAAGGCCTCGAAAGGCTGGAAACGCGGTGTCAATTCGCCCCGGTTCATGCGCTCGTTCGGCATCGGATCGAGCCTGACCGGCGAACGGCTCTGCTTCGCGTCGGCCTTCTCCTTGTTGAAGTAGGCTTCCCAGAAATTCGACGGCCGGTCACTCTCCTCGCCGAGTCTCTCGAAATCAACGCCGGACCGGACCCCGAAGGCCCGGAAGGCATTGTCTTCGTTGAAATCGAGGTTCTTCCCCGGCTCGAGAATCCAGTTGCTGCGCGCGTCACGTAGCCGGCGCGTGTTCACACTGGGCGACAGGCTCGATGGCGGGGCAAACGGAATCGCCCTCACGCCGTCGAGAGAACTGCCCCCCATCCGCGGCGCATCCATGCGCCGCTGGAACATCGGAGTCGGCACCGCCACATCCACGCGCGCGCGCCCCTTGCCGTCGTCTTCACTGTCCGAAAAGGTGACCTTGCCAGGCGTGCTCGGGACCTCGGCTGCCCAACCGGCGGCGGCCACAGCCCCAACCACGACGCCGAGCATCGCCCCGCGCCATCCCAATGTCACCTGTCGATTCATGTCCTGCTCAATTCTTACGCCCGAAGAAGACGACCGTCAAAGGGCTTTTCCAGCCCATTCGACCTCGGACCGGGCTGTTTCGTTCATTCGCCGTTGCCGCCGGACGTCTCGCGGCGCTCCCACCGCCGCGCCGCCCGGGCCGGGACCGCGCGATCGATCTTGGCGTAATAGGTGTTCTCGCCGAACAGCGCGTCGACCGCCTGCTGAAGAGCAAGCGAAGGCGTGACGCGATAGCGATCGTGCGCCTCGACGAAGACCAGCTCGCCCGCCGGGTGGATCAGGCACAAAAACAGGGGGCAGCGGCCCGCGTGGCCGAGCGCCAGCGCCCGCGCCTGTTCGAGACGCTCGGCATTCAGATGTGCCGTGTGGAGCCGGAAATGCACCTGCTCCGTGTAACGCTGCGGGGCGTCATCGAGCAGGATCAGCTCCTGGGCAAACACCTTCGGCTTCTCATCGGTCGTGCCCACCTCGCCCACAACCAGCACGGCCGTGTTGGGCGCAAGCAACGCCTTGTGTTTCTCGTAGCTCTCGTTCAAGCAGACGAGTTGCACCGACCCGGTCAAGTCCTCGATCGTGGCCAATGCGTACGGTTTGTTCGTCTTTTTCGAAATGCCATGCGCCGCGGCGGTGATCAGGCCTCCAATCCGGGTCATCGTCCGATGCGGCACCTGGGCCAGCGCACTCGACGTCGCCAGGGCGAATTGTTCCAGAAGATCCGCGTAAGGCGTCAGCGGATGGCCCGAGACATAAAACCCAAGCAACTCCTTCTCCGCCGCCAGCAGATCGCTCTGCGGCCATTCCGGCACTCTGACGATGCTCTCGCCCAGCGCAGCCGGCTGGTCTTCAAGCAAACCGAAGAGCGAGGTCTGCCCGCGGGCGCGGTCCTGGGCCGCGCTCGCCGCCCGCGCCAACGCCCCGTCGATCGCCGCCCACAGGGTCGCCCGCGTCTCGCCGAACGCGTCGCAGGCCCCCGATTTCACTAACGCCTCGAGAACCTTGCGGTTGACCGCCCGGAGATCCACGCGATCGCATAGGTCGGCCAGCGACTGAAACGCACCCCCTTCCTCGCGGGCCTTGAGAACGCTTTCCACCGCCATCTCCCCAACACCCTTGATCGCCGCAAGACCGAATCGGATCGACTTGCGCCCGCCCGCGTCCCCCTCACGCCCGCCGGGAGCGAAGTGGATCCGGCTCTCGTTCACGTCGGGCCCGAGCACATCGATCCCAAAAGCCCGCGCCTCGCCGATGTAAAGGCTCAGCTTGTCGGTGTCCGCCATGTCGTTCGTCAACATCGCGCACAGGAA
>CAYPUR010000025.1:0-8198 GCA_964413865.1 uncultured Verrucomicrobiota bacterium | reverse complement strand
CTGATAGGCCACCACCGCATAGGCGGCCGCGTGCGACTTGTTGAAGCCGTAGCCGGCAAACTTCTCGAGTTGATCGAAAATCTGGTTGGCCCTGTCCGCGGAAATCCCATTCCTCTCCTTGCATCCCCGGACAAAGATCGAACGCTGCTTGGCCATCTCCTCGGCCTTCTTCTTGCCCATGGCGCGCCGCAGCAGGTCCGCCCCGCCCAGCGTGTAACCGGCCAGCACCTGCGCCGCCTGCATGACCTGCTCCTGATACACCATCACCCCGTAGGTCTCCCGGCAGAGAGGCTCGAGCAAAGGATGCGCGTACTCGATCGCCGTCTCCCCGTGCCGCCTCCGGATGAAATCGGGGATCAGGTCCATCGGCCCCGGGCGATACAGCGCGATCAACGCCGTGATGTGCTCGATCGAGCTGATCTGGAACTTCCGGCACAAGTCGCGCATGCCGCCCGATTCCAGTTGGAACACGCCCAATGTGTTGGCCTTGTTCAGGAGATCATAGGTAGCCGCGTCATCCAGCGGTAGATGATCGATCGGAACAGTCACCCCCTGGGTCTGCCGGATCATCTCGCACGTGTTGCGAATGACGGTCAGCGTCTTTAATCCCAGAAAATCCATCTTCAGCAGACCCAGGTCGCCAACCGGACCCATCGCGTACTGCGTCACAAGCGTCCCGTCCTCGTCCTGCTTGAGCGGCAACAAGTCAACCAACGGACCCGGGCCGATCACCACCCCCGCCGCATGCACCGACGCGTTGCGCGTCAGGTCTTCGAGGATGAAAGCCGTCTCGAGCAACTCGCGCGTCGCCTCCTCGGTCTCGTACGCCTGCTTGAGCTCCGGCGCCTGCTTCAGAGCCTTCTCGAGGGTCATCTTCAACTCGTTCGGCACCATCTTCGCCAGCCGATCGCATTCGCCATAGTTCAGCCCCATCACCCGCCCCACATCCCGGATCACCGATTTCGCACCCATCGTGCCGAAAGTGATGATCTGCGCGACCGCCTCCCGCCCATACTTGTCCCGCACATACTGGATCACCTCCTGCCGCCGGTCGTCTGCAAAATCGATGTCGATGTCGGGCGGATTCACCCGTTCCGGATTCAGGAACCGCTCGAAAAGCAGCCCGTAACGAATCGGATCCACATTCGAGATCTCAAGCAGGTAGGTCACAATGGACCCGGCCGCCGATCCGCGCGCCACGCATGTGATCCCTTTCGCGCGGCCATATCGGACAAAATCCCCCACGATCAGGAAGTAACTGACAAACCCGGTCTTGATAATCGTCCTCAACTCGAGCTCGAGTCGGTCCAACACCGCCTGCGCCGCCTCAACCGCCGCCCCATCCGTCGCCCCGCCACCGCCCGCCCCCGCGCCCGCGGAAACGGATGCTCCTGGAGGCGTGTAGGTCGGCAGCCGCGCGGGATCCTCGAGGGCATCCAACCGGTAGCTCCCCTCCTCGATGCGCGTCGTCATCCCGTATCGGATCCGCAACCCCTCGGCCAGAAGGCCGCGCAGACGATCCTCCCGCGTTTGCCCCTGGGGCGGATCGAAGGTCGGGTAGTGCAGCTTGCCGAACTGGATCTCGACATTGCATTTCTCCGCCACCTCGACGGTGTTTCGCACCGCCTCGGGCACCTCGGCAAACAAGACCTTCATCTCCTCCGCCGATCGCAGGTAGAACTGCCCCGCCTGGTAGCGTACCCGCCTGGTGTCGTCCCGCGTCGTCTGCATCCCGATGCAAATAAGGCAATCGTGGGCCTGCCAATGGTCCTTCAGGATGTAATGCACGTCGTTGGTCGCCACCACCTGAAGCCCAAACTCCCCGGCCCAGGCCAATAGCTGACGATTCACCTTCGCCTGGTCGGGCAAACCGTGGTTCTGCAGTTCCAGATAGAAATTCTCCGCCCCCAAAGTCTGCTTGAACCAGTCCACGGTCTCCCGCCCCCTGTCGAGCTGATCCTGCACAATCAACTCCGGAATCTCACCGGAGAGACACCCTGAGAGAGCGATCAACCCCTCCTTGTGCGCCGCAAGCAAGTCCTTGTCGATGCGTGGCTTGTAATAATACCCCTCGATGTGCGCCGCCGTCACCAGCCGAATCAGATTGTTGTACCCCCTCTCGTCCTTCGCCAACAGCACAAGATGATGATAGGCGTCTCGCCCGCCGCTGGCGGTCTTCTTCTCGAACCTGCTTCCCGGCGCCACATACACCTCGCAGCCTACGATCGGCTTGATCCCCTTGGCCCGCGCCGCCAGATAGAAATCGACCACCCCGTACATCACCCCATGATCGGTGATCGCCATCGAGTGAAACTTCAATTCGTGGGCGCGCTCGATCAACCGATCCACCCGGCACGCGCTGTCCAGCAGCGAGTACTCGGTGTGCAGATGCAAATGGACAAAATCCGCGTGCGACATGCCCCCAACCTACCCCCCACGCCAAAGCCCGCGCAAGAGCCGACACCCCCCCCCAACTTCCCCGCTCACTTCACCCCCCACGCCCCACGCGGGGTCAGCGGCCAGGAACGTCTTGCCGGAGCGACGCACCCCAGGGAGGCCGACAGGGTCGCGGTGCGGCACGGAGGGATGAGCGACCAGGCGGCGGCGCAGCCCCCTGAGGCGTTCCGCGCAGAGGCTGGCCACGGCGAAGATACGCTCGACTCCCTGCGCCGTGCCCTCCGGCTCGCCCTCGCCCGCCTCGCCCGCGCCACCCTGGCCGACACCAACAACCCCTGTCGCGTGAAGGAGGCCGAGTCGCTGAGGCGACGGGCTGGCCCGGATTTCTCACCACCGGGAAGATGACAACGAAATCCGGGCTGCGGCAAAACCGCGCCCGCACGGGAAAAAATGAGGTTCGGAGCGTTTCCGAAACCTCGCCGGTGCGGCGACGATCCGTCGCCCGGTTCCCTCCCTCCCTCCATTCGGGCGCGGTTTTGCTTTCCTAGCCTGCATTGTTGGCTTCTCTTGTGAGCTCCTGCTTCGCGGTGGCAAAAAGTGGTGAGAAATGCAGGCTAGGGAGCGGGTGCCGTGACGGCCCGCAGAGACCAGTCGTTGGGAGGGATTAGGTGCGAGTGCGCGTCAAATGGACTTCTCCATCGGCCAACCGGCCTAGCAGCGCGCCATTGACCGCCGCATTCATCACCGCGGACGTGTCCCAGTAAGTCGTCGATGGCTCAGGTCCTTGGCGAATGCGTCGCTTCCGCCTCGGAGATTGGTTGGCTGTTGCCTTTGACCGTTGCTTTGAGTTCACGGGTGGGGCTCTCCCCGGCTTTGTTCGAGCAGCCAGCGCCAGGCCGGCTGGGCTTCGGACAGCGCTGCCCTCAGGTCCGAGGCAAATTCGTGGTAAAGCAGGATTCCCTTCGCGCGCGCGGCACGGGTTCGCCCCAACCGGAGTGACCGTTCTTCGCGCTGGACCGTGTCGGCGTCCCGAAGGCTCCAGCAGGTGTTCCAAAAGGCCGCGCCTTCCTCGTCGCACAAGTCCAGTTCTCCGCCGTTTGCGTAGTAGTAGAGGGCACGGCATTGGCGGCGAACCTGGAGGAAAACGGTCGTCTCCAGTTTGTGTCCGACGTCCCGGTCGGGATTTCCCTCGAAGGCCGCGACGAGGCCGGGGTCAATCACATGGAGCTTCTTCGGGTTGTGGGCCTGCTTGCGCAGGGAGCGCTCATGCTTGGGCAGCAGAAAGACGAGGAAGCTGTCTTCCAGGTAGCCCAGGTACTCGTGCAGGGTGTTCTTCGACACGCGGAACCCCAGCGAGGTAAAGTCGCGATGCAGCTTGCTCACGTTCACCAGTGACGCCGTGTTGCGAAAAGCGAATCGGAGCAACTCCCGGATCAGGGCCTCGTTGCGGATGCCATAGCGCTCGACGACATCGCGATACAGCATCAACGAGGCGTACTCGCCCAGGATCAGCGGACGCAGAGCCTCCTCCGCCAGCACCACCTCCGGAAAACCGCCCCAGCGCAAGTACTCTTCCAGCGCGCCCCGCACCACGCTCTCGCTGTCCGGGTGCGACGGTTGCCAAACGATCCCGCGGAAATCCAGCGCTTCGGCGAAACTGAGCGGAAACACCTCGAACGTCAGGCTGCGGCCCCGCAGCGCCGTGGACAGGTCGCGGGTCAGTCGTTGCGACGAAGACCCCGTGACGAACACCTCGACGTCCTCCGTGTCGTGCAATCGGCGCACCCACCGCTCCCAGCCAGCCACATTCTGGACCTCGTCCAGGAAAAGGTAGCTCCGCTTTCCGATGGTGCGGGGAAACAACTCCCGGTGGCAACGCAGGATCAGGTCCAAGTCCGCGGCTCGCAACGGTTGCAAGCGATCATCCTCGAAGTTCAGATACACCAGTCGCGGGCGCTCGATCCCTTGCGCCACCAACCGCTGGAGTGTATGAAACAACAGAAACGTCTTGCCGGAACGACGCACCCCGGCCAAACCAATCACCTTGCCGGACCCGAGCGGCAGGACCAGTTCCCGGGAGCGGCATTTGGGCAGCGGCCGGGACACGAACTGCTGGAGCACGGCCTTCAGATTGTCACTGTTCACAGGGTCCACTATCATGCAATCGTCCCTTTATGCAAGGACGACATGAAAGACCAAGATGACGCGGCAGAGCCAGGTTCTGCGTCTTGACGTGGGGGAGGTCTGAGCCCCTACGCCGCGGCGACCCGAGAGGCGGATTTCCGAGAATTCCCCGGTTTCCCAAGCAGGTTGTCTTGCGGGCAGGGAGTCCGCTATACTCGACCCATGAACGTTGCGACCCGGCAATCCCTTGGCCCCTCTCTCCCTGTTGGCATGAAGACATTCACACGATCCACATCCCACATCGCGGCCGCTCTGTTGGGAGCCGCGCTCATGGCCGGGACCCCGTCCCTTCCCGCAGCCGACCCGCCGATCCGCGTGCTGCTGCTCAGCGGCCAAAACAACCACGATTGGAAAACAACCACCCCCAAACTCAAGGCCATCCTCACCGATGGCGGACAGTTCGCGGTGGACGTGACCGAGCGGCCCGAGCAATGCACCGCGGAGACCCTGGCCAAATACGACCTGGTTGTGAGCGATTGGAACGCCTGGGGCGACGCCAAAGTCAAAGAGTGGCCCCCCGCCGTGCGGGAGGCCTTCCTCCAATTCGTCCGCTCGGGCAAAGGCTACGTCTCGATCCACGCCGGCAGTTCCTCGTTCTACGATTGGCCCGAGTATCACCAGATCGGCGGGTTGTTCTGGAATCTCGACGTGACCAGCCACGGCCCGCCGCACGAGTTCACGGTCGAATTCACCCGCGATCACCCCATTACCCGCGGCCTCGAGCCCTTCAAAACCAAGGATGAACTCTGGATCAAGCCCGGCATCCATCCCGATGCCACAGTCCTCGCCACCGGTGATCGCCAACCGCTCGCCGTAACGACCGCTCTGGGTCAGGGACGCGGTTTCGCCCTGCTGCTCGGCCATGCCGCGGAATACATGGACACCCCCGGTTTTCAGAAGCTCCTGCGCCGCGGCGCCCGCTGGGCCGCCACGGGCAAGTGACTCTCGCGGCCACCACCCCCGTCCCGCTCGCTTGATTCGGACGGCTGACCCAACAAAGCAACCGCATCAGTGCGGCGTCAGCCGGATCCGGAAGGCCCTGTCGAGATCCACACCCATGGCCTCGAACTGCGCGGCGGCATTGAGAAAATGCGCCGTGATCCAAAAGACCGTCCATCCTTCGCTGTAGCCGCCCCGCATCCGAAAGACATCCGTCAGATCGCCGGACTGGCCGAAATTGGTCTGTTGTATCTGTTCGCCCTGGCTGCCCTGGGCGTCAATGAGCTGGCCGCAACTGCGAAACATCACCGCCGCCAACCGTTTCAGATCGTCGCGTCCGAGATGCTCGCCCATCCGCCAGATCTCGGGCGTGAACAGAACCGCATAGACATCCAAATGCTGGTTCTGCGCCGACACGATCGTCCAGCCGCGGGTCTTGAGCGCGTGATCGCGCAGGCGACCGGCCGGCAGGTCGATGTCCCATAACACCGTGTAGGTCAGAGCCACGTCGAGGGCGTGGGCCGCCCACTCGAGATAGCGCGGTTCGCCGGTGACTTCATACACGGACAGAAAAGCCTGGAACCCCGCCAGCGCGCCTTCCTTGTCCTCGCACCGGGCGTCCAACGTCCCGCCCCAGTACGGTTCCCGCATCTCGATATGCCGTTCGGCATAGTGCCGCGCCGCCTTGACCGCTGCGCGCTGGAAGTCGGCGTTGCCAAACAGCACCGACGCCTTGCAGAGCGGCGACACATAAAACGCCTCCGCCGTCGATACCGGCCGCCAATCGTCCCGCAGAATGCGATCGGCATGCAGCGCGCAGGCCCGGCGCAGGAACGATTCCCAGGAACTCGTTTGCGGCGCCCCGCCTTCCGCTTTCAGGCTGCCGCGTGACGAGGGTGCGGGGGACGAGCCGTCCCCCCTCCGGCCTTCATCAGAGCCCCCGCCGCTCTTGCCCAACTCGCGGGCGGCAAGAATCGCCCGAGCGAAGTTCTCCATCGCCTGGCCTTGGGAGACGTGGTCCTGCTCCGACCACGTCCCCGATTCGGCGGTGTACTTCAGCAGAAAGCCGTTCTCGTTGAAGGGCGCAGTGGCCAGAAGGTCCATGGCGCGGGAAGCCCGATTCACGGCAGCCGGATCGCCCAGCCTCGGCGCCAGCCAAAGCAGCGCGCCGCCCAGCGCCCCCGCCTGCCCGCACCAGCCCATCACATAGTGCGTCCCCTCGACGTAGTCCGGGTACATTTCGAACCCCGGATCGTTTGCCCGATCCCGAAATCGTGAGACCGCGAAACGGTGCTTGTCCCGGACGATCTGGTCGAATGTCGGCAGGCCTTCGAGACTGAATGGCGAATGCAGCCGCAGGGCGGTCCGGAACGGCTGGCGGAAGCCCGAACCCTGCGCGACCGACGGGCAGACCTCGATGAAGAACGTCTTCTCGATCACCGCGCCCGGACGCAGCGTGACCCAGGCATCCGGATAGGGCAGGAACTTCTGCTGAAGCGCCTTGACCACGCTCGGCTGGTCGTTGGCCGCGCACGGCCCGGAGAGCGACGTCAATTCCGTCCACGCATTCCGGGCAATCACACCCAGCGACCACCATTGATCGGCATGATGCCCTCCCCCAACCCGCGAAGGCACAGTGTGCAGGGCCGCGCTGCGGAACGAGTCCGCCGCCGCCCATTCGACACATGCGAACGGCGCGCCATACCGATGCTCCTCGAACAGCGACATATCGCCCGACACACCCGCGTGCACCGCTACCGCGCCCGCTCCCGTCCGGGCCCCGGACGGGTTCCCATAATAAACAATGCCCGGAAGCAACGGCTTCGCATTCGTCGCGCCGGGAACGATCCATCGCACCGATAGGGTGCAGCGCGGCAGATCGGATTTGCCGCGCCAGGTGAACCGCCGCACGCCGCGCACGACATCCCCTTCTCTCCGGTAAGAATCCAGAAGATCGAGCCGGCCCTGCGGCAGATCGAGTTGCCCGGACACACGGATCCAATCGCCCTCGTCCCAGACCTTCGCGGGTTGGGCATGCACCCAGCCCGCCGGCCAGCCGTTCGTCCAGTCCGTCGCCACCGACCACAACCCTTCCTGAGGCGACTCGACAAGGAGGAGATTGCCCCGGCCCACCTTGATCGCACGACCGCCGGGTTTGGAGCTGAACCACACCCCGTCCGGAGGCGACTCGTTGAGGGCGAGATCGCCCTGGCCCAGCACGATCGCACGACCGGGTTCGCCGCTCAGAGTCGGCGTCGCCCCCTCGGACGCCGCACCCGCTTCAAACAGCGCCGACACCACCACCGCCGCAGCAGCAGAGAGAAACAACGGAAGAAAACGGGCGCGCCAGCGCGGGGCAATCGACCGGCGATTGCGTGGGAGACACGCCCGCGATTGCACCGGCAGAGGCTGGATCATTGTCATGACCAACTCCTAGCCGAAACCGGTCCAACTGTCGATGAACGCATTCAGCCCAGGGAGACGGGTCGGTTCTTGATATTGTCATATTCTCAGGACAGGCGCACGGTCCGGGCAGGGCCGCGGGGTTTGTCCATCAAGTGCAGCATCGTCAGCCGAAAAGGGGCGGTCGAAAAACATGCTATAATCAAGAACTGATCCGTTTTCGCAGCAGTTCTCATTTTGCGTGCAGGGGCTTGACGCCGGGTGAGGGCACCCGG
>CAYPUR010000024.1:24782-32040 GCA_964413865.1 uncultured Verrucomicrobiota bacterium | reverse complement strand
AATGCGGGCTAAGGCGATGGCCGGGGTGCGTGTCGCCAGTTGCCAATCGCCCTTCGAATCGCGAGAGTGGGGGCACGCATGACGTTTCTCCCCGTCGTCGAGCGCGAGTTGCGCGTCGCGTCCCGCCGGCCCGGCACTTATTGGGGACGGGCGGCCGCGGCGTTGGTGGCGATTGTGCTGGGGGCTCATACCTTTGCCTTGAGCGGCGGCATGCCTCCGGTCCGGGTCGGCGGCCTCCTGTTCGGCACGTTCTCATGGTTGGCGTTTTTCTGGTGCGTATTCACCGGCGCGCGGCACACCGCGGCGTGCATCAGTGCCGAGCGGCGCGAGGGCACGCTCGGTCTGTTGTTTCTGACTGACCTGAGGGGCTACGACATCGTCCTGGGCAAACTGGCCGCCAGTTCGATCGCGGCTTTCCAGGGGTTGCTGGCCTTTCTGCCCGTGATCGCGGTTCCTCTGCTTCTGGGCGGTGTGCTGCCGGCCCAGTACGTGCGGGTTGCCGCCGCGCTTGTGGCGACCGTGTTTTACTCGCTGGCGTTGGGGATGTTTGTGTCAACATGGTGCACGAACGACCGTCGCGCGACGACTCTGACAGGGCTTCTTCTTGCGGCTGTGACGGCGGGGCCGTGGATCGCTGCGAGTGTCTGGGCCAGCATGCATATGGGAGCCGGCCCGCCGGAGTACCTTCTGCTCACAAGCCCGGCCTATGTCCACCTGCTCGGTGCGCATGGCAGTATTCTCGGCGGCGGGGGAGGCGGTTACGGACTGGCCCTTGGCATCCTGATTGCCGAGGGCATTGCGCTGCTGGCGTTGACCAGCTCGCTGCTGCCGCGCCTGTGCCACGAGCGCGTCGCCTCGGCCCGGGGCGCGCGCTGGCGGGCTTTCTGGCGCAGGTGGTTTGAAGAATCGCCCGCAGCGCGCGTGCGCCACCGGACCCAGTTGCTCGAAATGAATCCGTTTCTCTGGCTTGCGGCGCGGGGACGGGGCGGACCGGCGTGCGTCTGGCTGTTCCTGGCGCTGACCTGTTTCGCGTTTGTGTGCGTTTGGGTCTTTTTGACGGAGCTATGGGCGGAACTGGATCTGGCGCGCTATTTCATCCTGTCGACCTTTCTGCATGCCGCGCTGCGATGCTGGATTGCATTTGCCGCAACCCGGCAACTGGCGGAAGACCGGCGGACGGGCGCGCTCGAACTGCTGCTCTCAACACCCTTGGATGTCCCCCGCATTCTCGAGGGGCAGTCCAGGGCTTTGGGACGGCAGTTCGGTAAACCGATCGTGGCGGTGCTCGTGCTGGACGCGTTGCTCTGCTGGCGAATGTTCGGGTTGATGCCCTCGGAGACCGACTGGAATCTGACGATTCTGTTCTTCTCGGCGCGCGCCGTGATCCTCGTCGGGGATGCCTTTGCGCTGGGGTGGTTTGGGATGTGGCGCGCGATGACGACGCGATCGGCAACCGACGCGGCGACTGCGACCCTGTTCCGCATCCTGGTGGTTCCGTGGATTGTCCTGATCGCTCTGGGCGTGTTGCTAGCGACCACGAAGCCGTACCTGGACGGCGAGGACGTCTTTCAGTTGGGCGTGGTCGTCTGGTGCATCATCGGCCTGATCACGGATCTGATTTCGTTGAAAGAGGCGCGGTGGGGATTGTCCGTGCGATTTCGCCTGGCGGCGAGCGAACCGCGCAAGCGGCCGTGGTGGCATGGCCTTTCGAGCACCGCCTAGCCCGCATGTTTACACCCCGTCCGTGCGCAGGGGATCAGATTTCGCACGATGTCTGCTATGCGGGCGCGGTTTTGCCACAGCCCGGATTTCGTTGTCCTCCTCCCGGTGGTGAGAAATCCGGGCTAGGGCCGGGATTGAATCCGGGCGCAGGCGGGAATGAACCGGTTGGGGTTGGCCCAATGCCCGTTGGTGTTCAGGCCGGTTTGGGTGTCTTGCGCGGCGAGCGGCGCAGGCCGTTCTGCAGCCAGAGCCGCCAGACCATCCAGAGCGCTTCGCGGACGATATGGGACGACATTTTGGACGTTCCCTGGTAGCGGTCGGTGAAGGTGATGGGGACCTCGGCGACACGCAGGCCCTGGCGCCAGATCTTGTGGGTCAGTTCGATCTGGAAGCTGTATCCGTTCGAGTGGATGTTCTGCAAGTCGATGGCTTCGAGCGCCTCGCGACGGAAGCACTTGAACCCGCCCGTCGGATCGGAGAACGGCATGCCCGTGATCAACTGCACGTATCGGGCCGCACTGAGACTCAAGAGCAGGCGGCTCAGGGGCCAGTTGATGACCCGAATCCCCCGGGCGTAACGCGAACCCAAGACCAAGTCCGCATGGACCGCCGCCTCGAGGAATCGGGGAATATCGTCCGGATTGTGGGACAAATCGCCATCCATCTCGAAGAGGAACTGGTAGGACCTTTGCAGGCCCCAGGCAAAACCGGCGCAGTAGGCGCGCCCCAACCCCTCTTTGCCGGGCCGATGGAGCACATGCATCTGGGGGTTGCGGGCGGCGAACTCGTCCGCCATCTGCCCGGTGCCGTCGGGAGAATTGTCGTCGACGATCAACAACTCGACCTGGACTGGCAGCGAAAAGACCCGATGAACGAGCCGGGGCAGATTGTCGCGCTCGTTGTAGGTCGGCACAATGACCAGAGTCTCTGGGCGCAGTTCGAGCATCCGTGCGATTCAGGCTAGCATCAAGAATGCCAATGGCAAGGCGGATCCGGGCGTGTTTGCAGTTGTGTCGATCCGAGAGAAGGCTAAACTCCGCGGCTGCTGCCCGACACAATTCAATGAGAGAGATTGGACTATGAAACATACTTTTACACGGCGGGGATTCATCCGGAGCGCGGCTGCGGGATCGGCGGCCTTGACGTGGTTGAGCGCGCAGAAGGCGCCGATGGCGTATGCGGCGGAGGCGGACAAGCCGGCGGTGCTGGGCGGCACGCCCGCGCACGCGGGCGGTTGGCCGGGCTGGCCGATCTGGCGGGAGGCATGGGAGCCGGCGGTGATCGATGTGCTGCGGAGCGGACGGTGGTTTCGGGGGGCGGGGGAACACGTCGAGGAATTCGAGCAGGCATATGCGCGGCTGCTGGGGGCCAAGCGGTGTCTGGCCACCGCGAGCGGCACGACGTCCCTGATGGTTGCGATGCACGTGATGGGCGTGGATGCCGGCGACGAGGTGATCACGTCGCCGTTCACCTTCATCGCCACATACAACGCGATCCTGAGCATGAAGGCGCTGCCGGTGTTGGCTGACACGGATCCGGCCACGCTGACTATGGATCCGGCGTCGATCGAAAGCCGCATTACGGAGCGCACGCGGGCGATCATGCCGGTGCACATTTACGGGCTGCCATGCGACATGGATCCGATCAACGCGATTGCGCGCAAGCACAAGCTTGCAGTTGTCGAGGATGCGTGCCAGGCGTGGCTGGCCGAGTACAAAGGCCGGAAATGCGGTGTGCTCGGCGATCTGGGGTGTTTCAGCTTCCAGAACTCGAAGCATCTGCCCGCGGGCGAAGGCGGGGCGGTGACCGGCAACAGCGACGATCTGCTCGATCGCTGTCAGGCCTACCACAACTGCGGGCGGGCCCATGGCGGTTTCAAGGGCAGCACGCCGTACTTCACGCGCGGCGGCAACTTCCGAATGCAGCAGTTCCAGGCGGTGATTCTGATGCAGCAGTTCGAGAAGCTGGTGAAGGAGACGGAGCATCGGGGCGAGCCCGTCCGCCTGCCTGAGAACAGCTACCCGGTGTGGCACCTGTACCCGTTCCGCTATGATGCGCGGCAGTTCAACGGATTGACGCGCGACCAATTCGCCCAGGCCATGGGCGCCGAGGGCATTCCCTGCGGCGGCGGCTATCACGAACAGTATTTCGACGGCCTTCTGGACGAGGCGATCGCTTCGAGAGGATTCCAGCGGCTCTTCAGCGCCGAACGGCTGAAGGCCTACCGCGACAGTTTCCAGGAGCTCAAAGGCAACCGGCAGGTTTGCGCCACAACGGTCGGGATGTTCCAGAGCGTGCTTCTGGCCGAGCGCGCGGACATGGACCGGATTGCCGAGGCGGCTCGGAAGATTCAGGTCCACAGCGCCGCGATCAAGAAGTCGATGAGCTAATCGATCTTGGCCAAGGCCGCCGCGAGCGTGTCGAGGTGGCGTTCGAGCGTGAATCGCCTCTCGAACGCCATGCGGTGAGGGGCGCCGTCCTCGGTCAGGGCGCTTACGAGAGCGGCAGCCACTTGGTCCGGAGAGCGCGGTTCGATCAGGCCAGTGTAGTTCTCGGGCAGCAGTTCCGGGATGGCCCTCCAGCGGGTTGTCACGACAGGGAGTCCGAATGCCATGGCTTCGATGACATTGGCGGGTTGTCCCTCCCAGGCGAAGTAGGTCGGGAAGCAGAAGAGATCCGCCTCCCGGAACGCGCGCCATTTGGCATCGTCGCCCACGCGTCCCAGGTACTCGACGCATTCGCGCCGGCCCGGCGCCTCGAGGAGGCGCTCGAATTCCACCCGGGTGTCGGCGTCAACGTAGCCGCCGATGACTGTCAGGTGGAAGCGGAGGTGGGAGCCTTGGGCGGCCAGTTGGCGGTTGGCGGCCTCGACGCCTGCAACGGCATCAAACAGACCCTTGTCCCGCGAGCAATGCCCCAGGAAGAGGACGCGGCACCGCTCGGGATCGCCGCCGGCCCGCGCGCGATCGGGTTCGGGAAGGGAGTGTCCGAGGCGCAGTTGGCGGCGGGCTTCGACCCGGGCCATGCGGCGCGGAGCGATGGCCTGGGCGAAATCGGGACACGGATCGGCAATGCCGTTGGCCACGGCCTCGACTGCCCTGGGATGGAACCGGGCGGCGTCGGGTTGGTTGAAACGCGATAGGACGATGGCCAGGTCGGCGCGGTTGAAGAGCCAGTGCGTGACAGCGCGTTCGAGGGCTGTGGCGTTGTTCTCGACCCATTCGCCGAGCCCGACGGCATGCCAGTGAAACACCAGGCGTGGGTAGGCCCAACGGCAGAGCAGAAGGATCGCCCAGTCACGGTAAAGCGAGGAGCGCCGAGGCGGGCAGGGGACATAGTAGAGGGCGCGAACGCCATATCGGAATCGGAACCACAGGGCCTTGGCACAGTACTTGAAGAGGACGACTGCCTTTGTGAAACGGACAGCGCCAAGATCCTCGAGGTCGCGCGAGAAGCGGGCATCGATGTGGTAACACTCGATATCCGGATGCGGCTCGGGGCGAGTCTCGACCCTGGTGGCTGAGCCGGGTCCGGGCGCGCACTGTTTTGCCCGGTCGCCTCCGAAGCCATCGAGCATGCGCTTGATGCTGAGGCTTTGGCCGTGGGCAGGCGGGGGGATATGGGCGAACACGGCGAGCTTCATGAGGCGGCGCGGCTGGCCGGATATTGGAGCGTGGCACCGATTCGAGTGTGCATGGAGAGCGGGATTTGCATCTTCGCGAGCAAACCCTGCCCCCAGTGGAAGTCCCAACGCAACACATTTGGCGGCTTTGTCTTGCGCGGCGGATGAAACATCGGTATGCCTGCCGGAGTCTATGGATGTGCTCTCGCTGTCACGCCTGCAGTTCGCCCTCACGGCGGGATTCCACTACCTTTATCCGCCGCTGAGCATTGGATTGGGAGTGGGGCTGGTAGTGATCGAGGGGCTTTGGCTCAAGACCGGGTGTCCAATCTATCACCAGATGGCGAGGTTCTGGACGAAGGTGTTTGCGCTGACTTTTGCAGTGGGCGTGGCGACGGGCATTGTGCTCGAGTTCGAGTTCGGCACGAACTGGGCCTCTTACTCGCGCTTTGTGGGCGACGTGTTCGGGAGCGCGTTGGCGGCGGAGGGCATTTTCGCGTTCTTCCTCGAGTCCGGGTTTCTGGCGGTCCTCCTGTTCGGCTGGGACAGAGTCAGCCGCGGCATGCATTTCTTCGCGACCTGCATGGTTTGTCTCGGGGCGCATTTCAGCGCCGTCTGGATTGTCGTGGCCAACTCGTGGCAGCAGACTCCGGCGGGCTACATGATCGAGCAGACGCCGCTGGGGCCGCGGGCGGTCATCACCGATTTCTGGGCGATGGTGTTCAATCCGTCGTCGATGGAACGACTCAGCCACGTGGTCTGCGGGGCGTGGCAGGCGGGGGCGTTCCTGATCATCAGCGTGAGCGCCTTCTACCTGTTGCGGCGCAAGCACGAGGAATTTGCGAAAGCCTCGATGAAGGTCGGCTTGGGCGCGGCGGTTGTGGCGTCGATTCTCCAGATCGTTACCGGGCACCAGAGCGCACTGGGTGTGATCGGGAACCAACCGGCGAAAATGGCGGCGTTCGAGGGGCATTACGAGACGGGGGAACTGCCGATCTACGCGTTCGGGTGGGTGGATGAGGCGTCCGAGGCCGTCCGGGGCCTTGCGGTTCCACGCGCCGTGAGCCGGGCAATGTTGGGGGAGGCCGGGTCGGCGGTGAAGGGGCTGAGGGAATTCCCGCCGGAGGATCGTCCGCGCGTGAATCTCAATTTCCAGTTCTATCATCTCATGATCGGAGTCGGGATGAGTTTGATGGCGGTGGCGCTGGTTGGTTCGTTTCTGTGCTGGCGGGGGGTGTTGTCGCGATCCCGCTGGCTGCTGTGGATCATGGTCTTCTCGGTCCTTGGGCCGCAGATTGGGAATCAGACCGGATGGTTTGCCGCGGAGATGGGGCGGCAGCCCTGGGTTGTCTACGGCTTGCTGCGAACTTCGGACGGCCTGTCGGCCGTGGTCAAGGCCGATGCCGTACTGACCTCGCTGATTCTGTTCACGCTCGTCTACCTCCTGCTGTTTGCCGTGTTCGTGTACCTGTTGAACGAGAAGATCCAGCATGGGCCGGACCCCGCGGATTTGAAGCCCGGGGGCAAGCTGGCGTCTGGCGGGAGGGCCGACCTATGAACTTCCCGGACTGGCTGGATCTCAATCTGGTATGGTTTGTCCTGGTGGGCGTGTTGTTCACCGGGTACGCGTTGCTCGACGGCTTCGATCTGGGGGTGGGCGCGCTGCACCTGTTCACGCGCACCGACCCGCATCGGCGGATCATGCTCAACTCGATCGGGCCGGTCTGGGACGGCAACGAGGTGTGGCTTGTGACGGGGGGCGGGGCGTTGTTTGCGGCGTTTCCGGTGGTCTATGCGACGGTGTTCAGCGGGTTTTATCTTGCCTTGATCCTGTTGCTCGTGGCGCTGATCTTCCGGGCGGTTGCCATCGAGTTTCGCAGCAAGCAGCCGATGGCGTGGTGGCGCCGGATGTGG
>CAYPUR010000024.1:6617-24772 GCA_964413865.1 uncultured Verrucomicrobiota bacterium | reverse complement strand
CAGCGTGCTTTCCAGTTTCCTGCTCGGGGTGGCGATGGGTAACATCGCCTGGGGGGTGCCGATCGACGATCGGGGCGAGTTCGCCGGCACGTTCCTCGGCCTGCTCCATCCCTACGCGCTCCTGGTCGGAGTGACCGCGGTGGCGTTGTTCATGATGCACGGCGCGATTTACGTGGTGATGAAGACCGAGGGGGATTTGCAGGCGCAGGCGCGGCAGTGGATCCGGCCCACGATGATCTTCTTCATTCTCTGCTGCGCGGTGACGACGATGGCCACGCTGCTGTATGCGCCGCACATGGCGGCCCGGATGCGTGACAATCCGTGGCTGTTCACCATCGCCCTGGCCAATGTGCTCGCCATCGCCAACATCCCGCGCGAGATCCACCACGGACGCGATTTCCGGGCCTTTCTCTCGTCCGGTTGCGCCATGATTGCATTGATGATGCTGTTCGGCCTGGGACTCTTCCCGAACCTGGTCCTGAGCAACCCGGACCCGATTCGGAGCCTGACGGCCTACAACGCATCGTCGTCGCCCAAGACCCTGGGCATCATGCTCACCATTGCGATCATCGGTGTGCCGGTCGTCCTGGCCTACACCGTCAGCATCTACTGGATCTTCCGTGGCAAAGTGAAGCTCGACCGGATGAGCTATTAGCCCGGTTATTTCACACGCTTCGCGAGGAACCGTAACCGGGCTAGTCCTAACCCGCATAGCAGTCATCTTGCGAGGTCCGACCGCCCTGTGCCCTATCGGGGTGTGAAATATGCGGGTTAGCGAGCGGCGAACCGAATTGAATCGGCCCCAGCGGCTGGCAAACTGGCTCCACAACGGTCAAACGCATGAACATCACGAATGCCATCGCGATGATCAATCCAATGCAGGGGGATGGCGTCATTTCGACCTGGGCAGTATTGTTCCAGTGTGACCCCTTCGGGTTGCCTGGCCGAGGCATTGATTCACCGGGGAAGTCCTCCCGGCTTGCCTCGACGCTTCCGGTCGATCAGGATTGACCGGTGAACTTCATTCGCTCGATTCTTCTTGTGGCGGCCGGGGTGACGGTCCTGTCCGCTCAGGCCGCTGAAGGTTTCAACCTGGCGGAGCGGCTCGGGCACGGCGCCACGGCCCGGGTGCTGATTGTCAATTGCGACGATGTCGGGATGTGCCACGCGGCAAACCAGGCGGTGATCGAGGCGATGGAGCGGGGGCTGGTGACCTCCGGGACGATCATGGTGCCGTGCCCCTGGTTCAAGGAGATCGCCGACCATGCGCGCGCGCACCCGGGCAAGTCTTTCGGTGTCCATCTGTGTCATACGTCGGAGTGGAAGCATTACCGGTGGGGGCCGGTCTCCTCGAAGGACCAAGTGCCGGGTTTGGTCGATGACGACGGCTGTCTGTGGCGCTCGATCGAGCAGGTCTACGCGCATGCGAGTCCAGACCAGGCATTGATCGAGGGGCGCGCCCAGGTTCGCAAGGCGCTGGCGGCGGGTATCGACGTGACCCATCTGGATTCGCACATGGGCGCGCTCCAATACGATCCGCGGTACATGGAATCGTACCTGAAACTGGCTGCCGAGTTCGATCTGCCTGTGCGGATGGCCTCGCAGTTGACGCTCGAGAAATTCGGCCAGCCCGGTTTGCGGGCCCGGTTCTCGGAGAAGGGGATTCTGTTCCCGGACTACCTGATTCATGAGGAGTTGAAGGATGAATCCAAGGATGTGAAAGGGTTTTGGATGCGGGTGTTGGGGGAGCTGCGCCCCGGCGTGACGGAGCTTTACATTCACGCTGCAGAGCCGACCGAGGAGCTCCAGGCGATCACCGGGAGCTGGCGCACGCGGGCTCAGGAATTCGAGACGTTTACGAACGATCCGGATGTACGCCAACTGATCGAGCGCCAGGGCATCGTGCGGATCAGTTACCGTCCAATCCGCGATCTCCAGCGGCGACTGCGCGCGCCAGTGAGGTAGCCTGCATTGTTGGCTTCTCTTGTGAACTCCGGCTTCGCGGTGGCAAAAAGTGGTGGGAAATGCAGGCTAGCGGCGTATCTCGGCCATTGCGCCCTGGCTGGTGTTGGTGAACGCCCCGCACCCTGTGGTCAGGAGTTGACAGGCACGCACCTGGTAAAGCAGGCGGCCCGGCGGGGCGTTCGGGTCGGCGAACGCGCTGCCCGCGACGGGCGAGGCGCTTACGCGAACGAACGGTCCGCTCAACGCGTTCCCGGATCTGTACACCAAATAGCCTTGAGCGGCGTCAGGTGACGGTGTCCATGTGAGACGGACGCTGTTTCCGGCACGCGTTGCGTTCAAACGCTGCGGTGGCGCGGTGACAAAAAGCCGCAGTGTCGGGTCGCCCAACAGGCTGCAGTTGCGAACGGTGATGTCTCCGCGGGCGGTGGCCAGGAGTGTCGGCACAAGCGGATTGCCCAGTCCGGCGAGTTCGACTGCCCAGGGCGTAAACCGGGTCCACACGGCTGCCAACCCGGAGTCGGGCAGGGCCAGCACGGCGCGCATGAAGTTGTTCTCGGTGTAGTTCCAATCGCCGAAGTAAGATCCTTTGAGCACGTAGAATGCGGCTTTGGGCGTGGCGCTGGACTGGGCCAGATCGGCGGTGTCCACGCGCTTGACGCCGAGGGCCGGGTTCATGCTGACGCTGTTGTGGAGGGCGGTCGGATCGCCGTAACCGCCTTGAACAGCCCAGACGGCGCTGGCATCCGCGGCCAGTGCGTCGCCGTGGAGCACGGTGTTCAGGACCGGGCGATAAAGGCGATAGGCCAGGAGGTTCCCGATGTGGTAGAGCACCCTGCTTTCGTTGTGGTATGGGTTTCCGAAATAGCCGCCAATCAACGCGCTTTGCTGGAAGGTCAGTTCCTTGTGACGATAGCGGTGGTTCTTCGCCAGGTACTGACGCAGCAGGTTTCTCTCAGACGTGTCGCGAAATGCGGGCAGGCGGGCGAAGTCGATTCGTCCGACCGCCAGGTCGAGGCCGGGGACCGCGCGTGTGGCGCCGGGCCGTGTTGGCTTGGGGAACATGTGTTGATCGAACTTTCCGTCATCCGGAATGTTGCGGAGCAGCGGGTTTTCGACCGAGGGCGCCGTCCGGACGGTTTCGTCCGTCCAATCGCCTTGGATGTCGCCGTAATAGGCGTCGGCGGGCCAGGCGCCGTTGTGGTCGATGTGGCCGTCTTCGGCGGCGAGGCCCGAGTAGGGGATGGTGACATGGCCAATGAGGATCAAGGCGGCCGTTTGTTGCGGAGCGGCTCGATAGTCGGCGTCGACGAGCGACTTGATGCGGGCGACGTCGGCCCGATAGGCGGCATTGACCGGACCGGTTTTCCAGGCGTCATCGTCATGGCGCGGCACGTCGTGGCGTGACACAGTCCAGCCGTCGCCTGCCAGGTCGGCCAGGAACTGATCCAACTCCGACCTCAGACCGGAGGCCATGGTTCGATCGACCAGGACGATGACGCGTCCGCGCTGATCGGGTGGCGGTTGGTTGAGGCCGACGATGAGGTTTTGTCCGGCCAGGTGATACATGTAGACACCGCCAAGCCGGAGATCTCGAGTGTCGGTGTACGACATGCCTGTGAGGTTCGTGGCCAGCAACAGCGGGTTGGGATTCCCCGGTTCGAGCCGTTCGAGTGAATGGCGTTCGTTGCCAAGGGTGAACCAGGACAATTTGACGCTGGGCGGCGAGGCTGTGATTTCGGCGTGCAGGCCGGTTTGGGCGAGGTAGGCGTAGCTGCGCAATGGCGAGAGCGGGCGGTCGAAGGTCTCGACCTCGTCGAACAGTCCCTCCGCTGGAAGCTCGCCGGTCAGGGTGCTTCCGATCGAGAAGACCTGCTCTTTCGCGGAGGAACCGGCCAGCGGGGGCAGGCCCTGACCGGCGAGGCCGCGTGTCAGCCAATCCTGCTGGACGACCCCGTTGACGATTAGGGCGCAGGTCTCAGGCCCGTAGTTGAGGATGATCTCGCGCCATCGCACTGGCTCGATGCGTTTCGTGCTCTGCGGCTCAACGATATCGGCTGTCCAGCTTATCCGGACCTGGAGGTTGGTGCGCACCGCGCCGGCGGCGTCACGGGAGTGCACGATGAGGTTCGTGCCGACCGGATCGATCGACACCATCCACTGAGCCACGCGCCCCTGGGGTCCTTGGACCCCGGCTTCAAACAGACGGAGCCATCGCCCCGGGGTGCGCGGCCAGGATCGGGGAAGCCTCGGCACCGTGTCCGGACTCGCCCACAGTGGCTTGTACAGGAAGCGAACCGCGCCCTGGGCCGGGGCCAGGACGCGCGCTCCCGACGTGTCGGCGCAGCCAATGAGCAGACAGGCCGGGCTGTTGGTTGACGATTGACACAGAGCCGCGCCATCGAAGCTGGGGGCCGCAGCCACGTTTGCCGCAGCGAGGGGGCGCCGCCCCTGGACGTCCTCCCAGGTGGAATCCTCAAACCGCCAATAAGCCAGTCGGCCCGCGGGGTCGGAACCCGCGGCGCGCGCGCCCAGCGCAATCAGGAGCATCATGGCAAGGAGCGCCGGGACCCCGCAGCCCGCCCATCGGAGGGATTGACAGGGCAGACCGGAGCGTCTGAATGTGTGAGGCCGTTCAGAAAGTCGTGGTGCGACAGGGCGTGCCGATTCAATCTGCAAACAGGTTCGGATCGGGCTCGGGCGGTCGATGAAGTGCTGCATTGGGTGGAGGTTAGACCAGAACCGGGCCTTTGCCTATCCTGACAATCGCCCGAATGCGCCCCGAAGCGCAACTTCCCGATCGCTCCGGTTATACATACGACGTGAATGAGTCGGAGTACCAGGACCTCTGGGCGACTGCCGTTCAGCGTGAGTTGACCGGTTCGGAGAAGGCCCGACTTGAGGCGTGGTTGGCCGCCCAGCCGGACGCCCGCGCGAACTGGGTGTTGGATGAGCGGTTGGCCGGCTGTTTGCGTCGCCTGCCGGACATCCCACCATCCACGAACTTCACGGCGCAGGTGCTCCACCAGGTCGAGCGGTCTTCCGAGCGGCGCCGCGCGCGGGGCGCGCCAGCCTGGAGGCGATGGGTCGGGGCGCTCACTTACGGTTGGCGGTCTGCGGCTGCGTGCGGGGTGCTGGCGTTGCTCATCGCGGTTCCTTACCATCAGGCGCGCCAGCGCGAGGACTTGGCGCGCAGTCTCGAGGCCCTTCCCGCGATCAGCCTGGCCGAGGTCGAACTGTGGCGCGATTTCGACTCCATCAACAGTCTCCCTGCGGGGCCTGTGCCGTCGGTGGACCAACTAGCAGAGGCTTTCAAGTGACCGTGTGCTGTGAGGGTATGCAGCGTGGGGGGCCTGCGGCAAACGGAGCCGGCCTGGAGACGCTCATTCGAGGGCAAATGAACCGACACGCCGTCTCGCGCGCTGTTCCAAGAGGGCGCGCCCTGGTTTTGCTGCTCGCTCTGGGGCTTGCCGGCGCGATCGCCGGATCGGGTGCGCAAACCTCGGCCACACCCCTTGCGGGGGTTCCTGTTGCAGGGGCGCCGACGGGGGGCTCGCGCGCCGCGTTGCCGCCTCTTCCGCCCCCGCCGGACAATCCGGTCAGGAAATTCAGTGACTTGCTGGCCCTGGACGCCGCCGGTCGGGAGGCGATCCTCGCGGGCAAAGGCGAGTGGCAGCAGCGGTATCTGCGCGAGCGTTTGGCGGAATTTGATGCCCTGTCGGACACCGAGCGGGCGGTGCGTTTGGGGCTGCTGCATTTGCGGTACCACCTATTGACGCTGATGCGAACACCTGCAGCCCAGCGTGAGGCGCGGCTGGAGGACGTGCCTGAGGAATACCGCGACCTGATTGGGGAGCGTCTGTTGGCCTGGGAGAATCTGCCAGCCGAACAGCAGCAGGAACTGCTTCAAAACGAAGCGGTGCTCAGCCAGATCTCGTGGTTCGAGACCGGCTCGGTCAAGAGGCAGGCCGCGGCGCCCAATCCCCTGTTTACCCGAGCCCCCCAGGAGCTGCAGTCCGATCTTCAACGGTGGTGGCAACTGCCCGAGAGCCAGCGCGCACGAATGATGCGCAATTTCAGCCAGTTCTTCGAGCTCAACGATCGGCAAAGACAGAGGACTCTCGAGCGCGTGGCAGTGCCGGACCGGGCAAGAATCGAGCGCGCCGCGGCTGCGCTCGAGCGGTTGCCGGCGGACGAACGGATGCGGTGTCTCGATGCGCTCAATCGCTATGCTGAGATGAGCGGTGAGGAGCGGGCGCGCTTTCTTCAGAACGCCGCCCGTTGGCAGGCGATGTCCCCGGAACAAAGACAGGCGTGGCGCTGGGTGGCCGTTCATCTCGCGCCCAGTCAATCCTTTTTGCCACGTCCGCCCGTGCCGCCTCCGCCTCTGCCGAGGGCTGGGGCCGGCAGCAGGGGGACCCCGGCGGTCACCAACGCCCAAGCGTCGCAGTAAGGAGTCAGCCGACGCGGAACGAGATCTTCTTGATGAGGGCGGTTCCGAAGGCCGAATGGAGGCGTTCGAGGATCTCCCGCTGCCGGTAACGAACGATCTCCGCCAGCCAGACGCTGCTGTCGACAGACACGAACAAGGTGCCGCGGCGCAGTCCTGTCGGACGCGCATGCGCGGCGAGGGCGGGATCGATGAGTGTTTTCCAGGCCTTGCAGATCTCAGTTTCAGCCCGTCGCTGGTCGAGATTCAGAAGCTGGACCACGGCCGGGACCAACTGGGCTGTTGAACGGGCAGCCAGACGATGAGCTGTCTCGACTGGAGCCCAGTCGATTCCCCTCCACTCTGCGAGGACCGTGTCGCGGGCGGACCGCCGGGGTTCGGGGCGGCGGAGCGGGGGAGGGGGTGGACCCGATCGCGCGGGACGTCTAGGCTTTCGCGGTCCGCTCATCAAGCACCAGGACGCCGTGCGGGGGCAGGTCGTAATTGCCGGTAAAAGTGTTGCCGGTGAGGTAGTCGTGCATCGGCTTGTAGAACGTGATGCGCACGGGTGTTGGCGCATGGTTCAGGAGAAAGTAGATCTTCGTGTCGTCTTTCTGGCGCATGCTGACCTCGACGCTGTCAGGGACCTTGAGCAGGGGGAACAGGCTGGACATCTGCCTGAGCCAGTCGACCAGGTCGTAGTAGAAAGGTTGATGGCACATTGTGCCGATGTAGATCGCCTTGCCCAGGCCGAAGGTGTTGATCGTCACGGCCGGGCGGCCCGCATAGAAGTCCTTCGAGTACGTGGCCAGGACCTGGCATTCCTTGGGCTCGATCACATCGCACCAAACGCGGGCCGAGTGGAGGTGGCTTGCCGGGAACGCCCCCTTGAAGACCAGGTGGTTTTCCTCGTCGGCCGGGATCGGATCGAACTCCTGCACTTCGAGGCCCAGGAGATCCGTGAGATCCGAAGGGAACCCCGTGTCCGGGGCGGTGTCGTGCTCGTCGACCAGGCCGGTGTTGAAGGTGGTGACCAGCGTGCCGCCGTTCTGGACGTAGAGCTTGAGGAGGTCGGCCTCGCCTCCGGCCAGCAGGTGCAGCGAGGGGGCGAAGACGATCTTGTAGCGGGACAAATCCTCTGTGGGGCGCGCGAAGTCGACCGGGATGTTGCGGTCATGCAGGGCGTTGTAGAAGAGCATCACGTGGTCCCAGAGCCGGAAGAGTTTGGTGTGCTGCTGCGGTTGTTTGAGCTTCCACTCATTTGGATGGCTGAAAAGGATGCAGGTTTCGGCCACAACGCGCGTGCCGCGCAGGACGGGAGCGAGCAGTTTGACCTCCTCGCCGATCTGGCTGATCTCCCGGTAGACCCGGTTGTCGCCGCGGCCATCGTGGGTGAGCATCCCGCCGTAAAACTTCTCCGAGCCGATGCGCGGCGATCTCCAGAAGAAGTAAAAGACGCCGGTGGCTCCGCGCGAAATCAATTGGTAGGTGAACAGGCGCACGACGCCCGGACGCAGCAGGGAATTGACCTCCTGCCAGTTGACGTTGCCGGCCTTTTCCTCGACCACCCAGAACCCGGTTTCTCCGTCGGGCGTCCTGATATCAGCCTTCTTCAGCGAGCGCATGATGTCGTGCTCGACGGCGTTCTCCGAGGGACGGCGGCTGAGCGTGGCAAAACTGTCGAGCGAGACGAAATCGAGCACTTCGGCCATGTCGAAGTGGTCGTAGTGGCGCGAGAGCGCGCGGAGGTTGGTGGTGGTGGGGATGCCGGGCGTGAGTTCGTGGAGAAGGTCGGCCTGCATCTTCACGAAGGCAACGCAGGTATCGCTCGAAAAGCGCATCCAGTCCAGGGCCAACGCCGGGTTGTGGACGGTCGGCGCGATGCGGGGCATCGGGACGTCATCCCACTTGGTGGCCACCTGCCCCCAGAACCGCAGGCCGAGGCAGTCGTTGAGGCGCTCGATGGTCTCGTACTTGGCTTCCAGCCACGCATGCCAGTCGTGCCGGGACTCCTCGTTGAAGGAGAATTCGGTGCGATGTCCGCCGATCCCGTTGTCGATCTGCCATGCCATCAGTTGCGGGTGTTTGCCCAGCTCATTCGCCAGGGCCGTCACGATCCTGCGCGCGTACTCCCAGTACACGTCGCTGTTCATGCAGTACGCGTGCCGCGTCCCTTCGTGCAGCGTCCGGCCTTCGTCGTCGATGGGCAGGATCTCCGGGTGTTTCTCGGCCAGCCAGAGCGGGGGCGCGGCCGTGGGGGTGCCCAACATCACCTTGATGCCGTGCAGCTTCATGATGTCCATCACGCGCCACATCCACTTGAAATCGTACTCTCCTTCCTGACGCTCGTAGAGGCCCCAGCAGAATTCCCCCATGCGCACGACATTGACCCCGGAAGCCACCATCAACTGCGCGTCGCGTTCCCATCGCGCCTCGGGATTGTCCGACGTTCCAGCATAGGGATAGACCCAATGCTCCGGGTGGTAGTCCACGCCAAAATACATAAGTTGACTTGTGCCGGATTTGATTCGGAAGATAGGCCCGCCGTCCCTTAAAGCAATCTCAAACTCATCTCCAAACCATGCCTTGCCCCCTCATCGCATTGGACGCCACGGGGCCGGAAGCGACCCGTGTCGAGCGTTCGAGGGAGTTCGGGGGTTCGGCCCGTTTTTATCTGGGCGACGAGACCACTCTGAGTCGGTAGAAAGCCGTTCCGGGACAGCAGGCGGACACAGTCAATTCGCGGGCCGTGGTTGGGGGCGCAACGGGGGTGAAATCGCCGGGATTGAGCGCTGTTGCCTTCTCGAGCACGTACCAGTGTGCCTTGCGGGCGGTCTGCTCGATCTTATCAAAGACTTCCGCGTCCGGTCCTTCCCAGTGAAGGCTGATCTCCTCGCCCTTGACCTCGAAGCTCAGGATTCGAGGCAACGGGTGAAAGGCAATCACGCCGCGGACAGGCAATGGCGTCCAGGACACCCAGGAAGCGCTTGTCCACCGATAATACTGGTCGCCCAGTGCCCAACTGGTGCGTGCCCGAACGAACTGGGTGCCGGCGTCGTCGATGTAGTACCCCGTCGCCAGCATCCCGTGAATCGAGGGATTGGCTCGCGGGATGCCGTCGATGGGTCGCCATTTCTCCGGGTAGTCTTGCAGGAAGATCAGCACCGGGTAGCCAGCGTCGATCTCGGCCTTTAAGTCGTTGTACCCGAATCCATTCCCAGGAACCGGAATGTCCGGGTTGAAATCCGCGTACTGCGAGAATGTGTCCGCAGCGTAGCCCCGATGTCGGGCAAAAGCCCGGAGGCCCGATTGCAGATCGACCGCGGGTTCTCCGGCGGCGGTGTCGGGTGTGTAGTTCCAGCGCCGCGCACCGGTCTTGTCCCAGTAGTTGTAAACGTAACCGTCGATGTTGCCGTCGCACTCGCCGTCCATGAGCGTCCACTTCTTCTGATTCATGCCGATGAAGTCGCCAATGCAGTCGGGGGCGTGCTCGGGGCGCCCGTGGGTGATGTACGGATCGTCACTGGTGCTCTCGTAGTAGACGTAATAATCATCCTCGTGCCCCATCATGTCGGCAGGGCGTCCGTCGCGTCCGGCCATGGACATCCAGAGCGATCGAATGCCTTTGTTGGTCCCGTAGCTGTCGAGTGGCGCCACACCACCTGCCGTCGGCCCGGTGTAACAATTGGGGAGACCATGTCGATCCCAGAAGCCAATCAGGTTGCCGGTCGCCGTGCCGAAACAGGCCTGGTGCCATTCGTAATCGGGGACGTCGGTCAGATACACGTTTTCCGCTGCCTGGGCTTGAGGGCCATGCAGAGCCAATAAGCCGAGCAAAACGGGGACCCACTGCCAGGTCCGCACTCGGCGCGCCGCAGTCTCTGTTCTCATCCTGAAGATCAGAATAGTCTGTGTTGGTCGGCTTTCAAGCGGCATTGCGGATCGCGCACACGGTGGAGTGCATCTGGAGGTTGTCGGTGTTCTGTCGCCCGGTGAGGGCACCGGGCCTACAACGGATGGAGATTGCCGGTGTAGCAGGCTGCGGCCCCCACGCGGCGCAGACTCGATTCCCGCCGACAACCTCGAGATGCACTGCACGCGGTGGGACGGGTGTCGGGAAAAAGAGGCGGGCCACCAGTGGTTCGCTCTCGAAGCGACTGAGGTCTTCGACCAAGCACGCAACGCTCAGCACGCAACGGTCCGTATGCAATCCCATCATCCCCGGTAAGCAACCGCCCCAATTGTCCGTCCTCCGTGGGCACGTTAAAAAGCAGTCCATGGATCGTGAGAGGTCGTCTTGGATTACAGATTTGTTCATCGGGGTCGTGGTTGCGGGAACTCTGTGGGGCAGCGGTGCCGCATGGGGCGCGCAGGTCACGCTGGCCTGGGACCCGAACAGCGAACCCGACCTGGCAGGGTACAAGCTTTACCGGGGCCAGAGTGCAGGCGTGTACGACCGAACGGTGGATGTGGGGAATGTCACAACATTCACCGACACGGATCTGCAGACCGACGTGACCTACTACTTCGTCGTCACCGCGTACAACACCGCTGGTCTTGAAAGCGACCCGTCGAACGAGGTCAGTTTCCTCGCGCCAAACGCGCCGCCCACCATCGGCGCGATCGACGCTCAATCCGCCCCGCAAGACTCGGTCATCGGCCCGATCGAATTCACCGTGGGCGACGTTGACAGCGGCCCGGCCGCGCTCGCGGTGACCGCCACTTCGAGCAACACGGCGCTTGTTCCCGACGCCAACATCGCCTTGGCCGGCGCGGGCACGGATCGCACGATCACCTTGACGCCCGTTGCCCAGAGCGCCGGCACCACAATCATCACCCTGACGGTGACCGATGGAATGGGGTTCGCCTCGACGCAGTTCATGCTGACCGTGACGGCCAGCCAGACCATTGCAGCGCGTGTCGTCGACCGGCGCATCTTCTACAATCAGTCGCGCTGGGACGAGCGGAATGCCGCGGCCAACGCGCTGGACGACGCGGCCATTGCCACGGACAAGACGGCCCTTCTTCCGGGCCAGACGGCAGCCTTCGCGAACTACACCAGCTACAGCAGCGGCATCAACGGCATCATGGTGGATATCGCCGGTCTGGCCGGTACTCTCACGGCTGAAGATTTCTCCTTTCGAGTGGGCAACAACAACGACTTGGCGACCTGGGTCGCCGGGCCTGCGCCATCGCTGGTTGCGGTGCGCCCGGGCGCGGGCGTCGATGGGGCCGATCGCGTCACGCTGATCTGGCCAAATTGGCCCAGCGCGGGGTCGATCGCCAAGAAGTGGTTGCAGGTCACGGTGCGGCCGACACCGAACACCGGTTTGGCGACCAGTGACATCTTCTATTTCGGCAATGCACTGGGGGACACAGGCAACTCGACAAGCGACGCCAAGGTCACCCTGGCCGACCGCGATTTGATACGAGCCAACTTCAGCCAGGCTGCTGGATCGGCAGGCGTCGTCTCACGATACGATATCAACCGGGATTCGAAAGCCTCCCAGGCAGACGCTGATCTTGTCAGCAAGAACCTCGACAGCGCCTCGAGCGAGTTGGCGCTCATTACCGTGCCTGTCGAGGAGCGGGTGCTGGAACTGGCAAGCACGGTCTCGATCGAGGCTGTGCGCGGCGCCGCACAAGACTCTGGCTGCGACATCGCTGCTGCATTGGCCGCTGAGAGCGATCGTCCCGTCCGCGCGCCCTCGATTGTGCTGCACGGCAACTCGCTGCAACTTCGGCATCGGACGATGCCCGGTCAGCGTTGCCGGTTGCAGTCAGCGCCCAGGCTGACCGGCCCCTGGACGGACGTGCCGGAGTCCGATCGCGCGGCGGACGGCCAGGGAGAGATCCAGCTCGAAATCCCGACTGCCGCCGAGGTCCACGCTCAGGGCTTTCTGCGGTGGATCGAGATTCGATCTCGGGCAGACCGATAGCGAGGCGCGCCTCGCGCTGGACAATCCAGTTGACCATACGGTCCGCCGAATCCAGGGTCCGGCGGTGCGCTGATCTCATGACGTACGCATCTGCCATCCAGTTTCTTTACGGTCTGCAGTGGTTTGGCCTCAAGCTGGGCCTGGAGAACACGCGGCGCCTGGCGGCGTTGGCGGGCAACCCGCAGGACAGGCTTCGCTTCATTCACGTCGCCGGCACCAATGGCAAGGGGTCGACCTGCGCCATGATCGAGGCGATCTATTCCGCGACAGGCCTGCGCGTCGGCTTGTTCACGTCGCCGCATCTGATCAGTTTCCGCGAGCGCATCCAGGTGAATCGCGTTTTGATTTCCGAGACGGATGTTGTCCGGCTTGTGCAGCAAGCTCAGCGCTTCCTGCGGGGGTTTCCGCACGATCATTCGCCGACGTTTTTCGAGGTGGTGACGGTGATGGCGTTGTGCTATTTCGCCGAGCAGGGATGCGATCTGGTGGTGTGGGAGACTGGCATGGGGGGGCGCCTGGATGCCACGAACATCGTGACGCCCGTGGCCAGCGTCATCACGAACATCGAGTTCGACCATGAGCGATGGCTTGGCAGCACGCTGGCGAAGATCGCCGCCGAGAAGGCCGGCATCATCAAGCCGGGCGCGCCGGTCGTGACCGCGGCCGATGCCCCGGAAGCATTGGGGGTGATTCGGGCCGCTGCCGGTCTGGCCCAGGCGCCCCTCGTCACGGTCGGGATCGAGGACGCCCGGACACCGCCGCTCGATACGATCGCGCTGCCGCTCCCCGGCGAACATCAGAAGCTCAACGCCGCGCTGGCCCTCGCGACCGCGCGGGCGCTGACCTCGCGGTTCCCGGTGTCGGATGAGGCAGTGCGTCGCGGCCTGGCTGCCGTGCAATGGGCGGGGCGCCTGCAGAAGATCCAAACCGCCCCGGATTGTGTCACTCTCCTGGATGGCGCGCACAATCCCGCCGGCGTCCACGCTCTGGAAGCTGCCCTCAACCTGTACTACCCTGATCGGCGCCCCGCCATGATCTTCGGCGTGCTCGAGGACAAGGACTGGGCGGCGATGTGTCATCGCCTCTCGCCTCTGGCGCAAGCCCTCTATCTGGTGCCCGTGGCGAGCGCGCGCAGCGCCCGCCCGGACGATTTGCGGCTGGCTTGCCAGGTCACTGCCGCCCATGTGCCGATCCGGATTTGCGCGTCGATCGAGGAAGCGCTCGAGTTGACCCGCGACGCCCCGTTCCGGTTGATCACCGGCTCGCTCTACCTTGTCGGGGAAACCCTCGAGAAGCTGTCTGGAGCGTCCGCGCCGGCGGTGGGCGAACGGGCTCTAAACGAGTGGACTCCCGGCTCCGACGCCAAGCGCTGATCCGCGCTGATCCGATTACCGCGGCACGAGCTTCGTGAGATCGAAGTTGAAGATGAGCTGGACACCCGCGAGAAAGACGAGTGCGTAAATCACCTTGAAGAAGCCTTCCTCCGAGAACTTCCTGTTGAGCCACACGCCAAGCCAGACTCCGATCGGGACAACCGGCAGCAGGAGGGCGCTCGATCGGAGGGTGTGCCAGTTGATGATCCCCTCGGACGGCACCCATCTCCAGTCGACCCAGTCGCGGTCCAGGCAGTAAAAGGGGAGCTTGATCCAGTTGATCCAGGTGAAGACCAGCACGGTGGTTCCGACGTACATCACCTTGGGCAGACGCTGCGGGATGAGAAACATGCCCACCACTGGCCCGGCGCCATGCGCGAAGGTCGATGTGATTCCCGATGCGATCCCGCAAGGGACTCCAACCGCGTGACTCGGCTCGAAGGCCCCCTCCGCCCTGAACACGGCTTCCTTGACGAGTTGAAAGGTCACAAAGGCGACAGCCAGGAGTCCGATGGCAAGGTTGAGTTCCCGCGCCGAGAACCGCCCAATCAACTGCACACCGATCACAACTCCCACCACGACGCCTGGCAGCAGGTAGAGCAGGTTATTGCGTTCCCACTTGCCCCAGTAATGGCACATCGAAAAGAGGTCGCCGGCGCACAACAACGGCAGGAGAATCCCGATCGCATCCTTGGGGCCAAAAGCAAGAACGCAGAGCGGCGTCGTCAACATGCCCAGGCCACCGCCAAAACCGGCCTTTGAAAGGCCGATAAACAGCGCGGCCAGGATGGCAACGGCAATCCGGACAGGGTCCTGCACGCCGCTCGTTTAAGGAGCGCTCGCCCCTCTGTCGAGTGCGGAATCCTGGACGGGCATGCGGGAGATTGGATTATGCAGGAATGGTTTGCGCGAGGATGCCGGCAGGTTCAGTATGGCTTCAACAACCACAAAGCCATGAATCATCGACTCTCCGATCGTGCAGAATCCCCATCCCCGTTTACGCGCCGCGCCTTTATCCGTTCCGCCGCACAGGGGGCGGCAATGTTGAGCGCTGTTCCGTATGTGGCTTCGCCGACTGTCCTGGGCGCCAACGACCGGATCGGCGTCGGATTCATCGGTGTGGGCGGACGCGGCATGAGCCACGTGGCGACCGTTCAGAAGCTGATTCAGGACGGGGAACGGCTTGCCATCGTCGCCGCCAGCGACACCTACGGGCATCGTTTGGACGAAGCCTGCCGGATCACGGGCGCCAAGAAGTACCGACGGTATCCGGATCTTCTGGCCGACCCCGAGGTCCAGGCTGTCTGCATCGCCACGCCCGATCGGCTGCATGTGCCCCAAGCCCTGGCGGCCATCCGTGCCGGCAAGGACGTCTACTGCGAGAAACCGATGGGGCACTGGACCCAAACGGCGCTCAGCCGCGAGTTTTACCACGAGACGCAAAGGCTCGAGCGGATCGTGCAGATTGGCAACCAGGCCAACTCGAGCCCCGAGTGGCGCATGGTCGGCGATCACATCCGTCAAGGTGCCATTGGACGTCCGCAACTCGTGCTGGCCGGCTTCTACCGGGACGGCGACTGGGGCGAGCGCATGCCGATCCCGGACCGCACGGCCCAAGCCGGGCCGGATGTCGATTGGGAAGGTTTCCTGGGCGACGCGCCCAAGGTGCCGTTCACCGTCGATCGGTTCTTCAGTTGGCGGAAGTACCTCGACTATGCGGGCGGGCCGTGCACGGACCTCTTTCCGCATGTCTACACCCCCTTCGTCAGCCTGCTGGGCCTGAAGTTCCCGTCGCTGGCTGTGGCCTCGGGCGGCATTTTCAAGTACGACACCTACGATCGCGAGGTGCCCGACACGTTCAACATGTGCCTCGATTATCCCCAGAAGCTCAGCGTGGTCATGGCCTGCACCCTGGCCAACGAGTACCAGACCGATCCCTGCATCCGGGGGGACGAGGGGTCGATCGTGCTCCAGACCGACTGGTCCTCGGGCGTCGACAGCCTCACGATCATTCCCAAAAAGGGCGAACGCCAACAGATCAAAGGCGGGCGCAGCGACACGACCCGCGCCCATTGGCGGAACTTTCTCCACTGCGTTCGAACGCGCGAGAAACCGGTCAGCGACGTCGAATTCGGTTTCCAGGTCCAGGTCGCGCTGAACATGGCCATGCTGGCGTTCCTCGAAAAGAAGGTGGCGCGGTTTGACTTGGCGAAGGAGGAGATTCTGCTTGGATGAAGACACTGACTCATTCACGGCAGCAGCGCAATGGAGCCGCCAGCGGCGGTTTCACGCTGATCGAGTTGTTGGTGGTCATCGCCATCATCGCGATTCTGGCCGGCATGTTGTTGCCGGCTCTGTCGCGAGCCAAGGAGAAGGGCCGATCGATCAGTTGCGTCAACAACCTGCGCCAAATGCTGGTCGCAACCAAGGTCTACGCCGATGACAACCAGTCGCGCTTCCCGTGGACCTTCTCACTCGTCGGCAACCAGTTGGACCGCAAGGCCTGGTTCAACTACCTCCAGCCCTATCAGCAGACCACAAACCTCCTTCGCTGTCCGACCCGCACGCAGAAGTTCAAGGAATTCCTGGCGGTTTATCCCACCGACCTCGCCGACCAGGCCGTCTCGAACTACGGCGCCAACTTCCGGCTCGGCGGCTGCGATTGGCCCGGAGTTTGGGACAAGGCCCAGTGGCCTGCAATCCGGGATACGGACGTCAAACGCCCCAGCAGTGTGGTGCAGATCACCGACAGCGCCACCCAACCGCTGCGCACCAGAGATCCTCTCCAATGTGTCACCTCGGCTTCAAAGGAGAAGCCGGGCGCCTGGATCGTCCACGACCCGGAGGCGGATGAACCGTGCACCGGCTGTGTCACTTCGCCCGGCGACCCCAATTGGGGCGGACCCCACCTCCGCCACAACGGACGCAGCAACGTCGCCTTTGTCGACGCCCACGTCGAGAGCCTCAGGGCTCAGACGTGGTACTGGGGCGGCACGCCCTGGCTCAAGCCAAACGAGGGCGGGAATTGACCGGCGTACGCGCCGGTTTACTTCGCCTTCTTGGGAGATCCTCGAAGCACGGCGATCGACCCCGCGAAATCGTGCGAGAAGGGGAGAACTCCGGTTCCGTCCGAAAAGACAGTGGCGATGCCGACGCCGTTAAATAGAGTGCCTCCACCCAGTTTGTCTGTGGCCGGGAAGGCGAAACGGCCGGTGCCGTCGGGGCGAATCGTGAAACTGCCTGTATATGTGAACGACTCGCCCGGCTTGAAGGGGGCGTCCGACACTAGCACGAACGTGAGGAGCAGCATGTCGCCATTCGCCGCGAAGCACTGAGAAGTGCCCATGCAGGTCAGTATGCCGGTCTCCGAGTTCTGCTCGAACTCGATTGCCGAGTACTGCTGAGTCCCCCTGCCAAGGTGACTGGAAATCTCGTTGACCGGTTCCATTCTATCATACGCGACAACAAACTCTCCAGTCGCGACGGAGAACGGAATCTCGCCCCAAATCGTCCCTTTGTAGGGCACCAGATCGCCAGCGACGGCCGCGAAGAGCGAACCGGCCAGGAGGAAACCGAGAGCTGTCGAGGGAAGGAACTTGGTGAACTTGGCAACAGAATGGATCTTCATATCATGGTTTTTGATTACGCGTGAATGCGTAGCGCGGTTCATTTATTGAGATGCCGATCAGTGTGTCAACCATTTCTTACAGTTCGTTTCGCGCCCGCGTCCGCACCGCGCGGTCGCTCTTGCCGGCTACCTGTTCAATGGGCGCTTTGCTCCGTGTCTGTCGCCGCGGTTTTGCCAGAGCCCGGATTGCGTTGTCATCTTCCCGGTAGTGAGAAATCCGGGCTAGGCTATTTTCTTTGACAAGCCGACGGTCTCAGGTGTACACAGCCGACATCTCATCAAGCCTATGAAAACTTCCTGCGCATTTGCCTTGGCGGCGCTTTGCTTTGGCGTCGCATCCTCTTGCCTGGCCCAGACCGGTCCGTTCGATCCAGATCAGTGGCCTGCGACCGTGGATTCAAGCAAGGTCGTTCATTACGTAGCCACGGACGGCGGTCTCGAGCCGCCAGATGTTTATTGGACGGGGAATTTAAACATACTCACCGGGGGCGACCAGGTGACAGATGACTTCTCGATCGGCGGCCACACGGGCAAGAAGGTCACCGGCAGCTTCCTCAACGTCGCCGACGCGGACTACTGGGAGTGGGCGGACGAGGAGTTCATCGATATCCTGGTGCAAGTCTACGGCGACGCCGCTCTTTTCAACGCTCAGGGTCAGCCTCGCAACTTCAGTTTCCTGATCGGAACCCTGCCTGGCACCTATTTGAGCGCACCCGTTGGCGGCCAAATCCCGGTCGATGCAAGGAACAAACGTTGGAACTGGGTGTTGTTCCGGATCCCCAATGGCATTCGCCCCGACGGCGAACGTTTCTGCGGTTCGCTTT
>CAYPUR010000024.1:0-6607 GCA_964413865.1 uncultured Verrucomicrobiota bacterium | reverse complement strand
TCCGGATGGAGTCGGTGCCCGGGCTGATCGTGCGAGTCATTGCGTTTGGCCAGGAGGGGGCGTTTGGCCCGCCGGAAGACATCAACAAGTTCCTGCCGGCGGAGACATGCGATCCGGAGCCTGAAACGAATCTCGCCGGAATCGACATTGCGGCAGGAACCAGCAATCACATGCAAGTGGTCAACGACGGCGATCAGACCGTGACGTACGCTGAGGACGTGGGGCCTGCGGGCGACAAGCGCCGAGCGGTTATGCCGGACGGCCTTTATTTGAATTTCGGCATTCCGGACAGCTACCTGGGCTTGCCCTGCAACGACCCGCGCACCGTCAAGGTCTGTGTCGATTTCTACGATGACCCGGCGTTTGCCGGCCTCGGGGTGGTGTTCGGTCCGGAAGCCTATGCGACCGACGACGCGGGAGGCGTCGGTTTTGTCGCGGCGGCCAATCGTCACACGATGGAAGGATCGGGCCTCTGGATGCGCCGTTCCTGGACCGTGCCGGCCGTCAATCTCAAGGGTGTGAATGCGGGAGCGCTCACCGCCGGTCCGCGCTTCATATCCGAGAACGGTCAGGTGGCTGTCTCACGATTCGAGTTGGCCGTGTTGCGTGTGGGCGACCATCCGCTGGCGGGCCAGGATCCGCTTGAGACATGCTACGAGGATCCGAACATCTGCACCGACAAGTACGGGAGTTTTGTCGAACTGGACTTGGGCAAGGATATCAGGAACGGACTCGATGTCGGCAGCAGCGGCGGCGACCAGGAGATGATTGTGGCCGAGGCCGGCCCGGCGGGCGATATTCGCATGGCCGTTCGGCCCGCGCGCGAGGACGGCAGCCCGGGCTCCGCTCACCAGTATCTCAACTTCGCCATCACCGGAGAGCTTCTGGGCCCGAGTTCCCAACCGCCGGCCCGGCTGGCCATCTGCGTGACCTACTACGACGACCCGGCGCTTGTTGGTGCCAACTTCAAGCCGGATGTCTACCAAACCGTGCGCAACGGTGTTCTGACGCTTGCCTTCCCGGACGACAGTTACCTCGTCACGGTTGAAGGGACCGACACATGGCGGACGGCGTATTGGGAAATCGCGGACATGAAGTTCAACGGGGTGAACCAAGGCCCGCAGGCGGCTGCCCGGTTGACAGTCTCGGGCAAGGTCTTCTTCACATCGGTGAAGTACGCCGTGATCCGGCCTTGCGGCCCCAATGCGGGGGTCAACCTGCTCGAAAGCTGCAAGCCTGTGCTCGATATCCCGCTCGCCATCGAACGGGTCGGGACCGATGTCACGCTGAGCTGGCCGGCCGCGGCGACAGGGTTCGCCGTGCAGGGCACCTCGAACCTGGCGGCTCCCGATTGGGCTGTGGTGAACGCCACGGTCGAAGTGATCGGGGACCGCAGCGTGGTGACGCTGCCAGTCAGCGGGGCGGCCATGTTCTTCCGGTTGGTTCAGTAAAGGCTTTGCACACGGTTTTGGGAGGCGCAGCATTGCCGGATGAATGTGCCTGCGCTTGCCCAATTCCCAGTCTATCGTCCGCGTCGCCTGCGTCAGTCTGCCCTCCTGAGGCGGTTGGTGCAGGAAACGACTCTCGATGTCCAACGCCTGGTCCTGCCGCTTTTCGTCCGGCCCGGTCGGCGGGTGCGGAATCCGATCGGATCGATGCCCGGGGTCTTCCAGCTTTCGATTGACGAGTTGGTGAAGGAGGCGGCGGCGGCACATGAGCTGGGCGTGCCGGCCGTGCTTCTGTTCGGCATTCCGGCGCGCAAGGATGCCCGCGCTTCGGAGGCCTATGCGTCCAAGGGGATCGTGCAGTCGACCGTACGTCTCCTCAAACGCGAACTGCCCTCGCTGCTGGTGATCACCGACGTCTGTCTGTGCGAATACATGAGCCATGGGCATTGCGGTTTGGTGGAAACAGGTGGGCGGCATGCCGGCCGAATTCGGAACGATCCGACCCTGGCGCTCCTGGCGCGGGCGGCGGTGAGCCATGCGGACGCCGGCGCGGACATCGTCGCTCCCAGCGACATGATGGACGGGCGCGTGGGTGCGATTCGAGCGGCGCTCGATGATGCGGGATTCGACGACACGGCGATCATGGCCTACGCGGCGAAGTATGCCTCGGCTTTTTATGGCCCGTTCCGTGAGGCGGCGGAATCGGCTCCGAAGTTTGGCGACCGGCGCAGTTACCAGATGAACCCCGCCAACGCGCTCGAGGCGCTGCGCGAGGTGGCTCTGGACATCCAGGAGGGGGCCGACATCGTGATGGTCAAGCCTGCGCTGGCGTATCTTGATGTGCTTTACCGCGTGAAGACGACGTTTGGATACCCCACCGCGGCTTACGCCGTCAGCGGCGAGTACGCGATGATCAAAGCGGCGGCGGCCAATGGCTGGCTTGCGGAGAAGGCGGCGACGATCGAGAGCCTGCTTGCCCTGCGCCGCGCGGGCGCGGACATCCTGATCACCTATTCGGCGCCGGATCTGGCCCGGTGGCACCGGGATGGAGACATCTGACGGGTCGTCTAGAGTTGCGAGACGAGGATCACGATGAACCCGATGATCAGCACCACAAGAGCAATCCCCACGTAGAGAAACAGCGTGTTCGCTCCGGCGCTCTTCTTGGCGAAGGGCGATCCGACCTGGCGCCCGCCCTGTTCGAGTTCGGTCAGTTTGACTCCGCCCGGGAGAAGTTGCGTATGGTCTTGCTGCCGCTTGGCGGGTGGGGGTGGAGTGCCGTCGTCCAGGCGGATATCGACCGATCCGAGGCGCATGACCTGGCCCGGTTTGAGGACGGACTCCTTGACGGGCTGGCCGTTGATGAATGTGCCGTTGGTCGAGTTGAGATCCCTGACCACCACCTCATTGCCGCGCGCCAGGATCTCGCAGTGATGGCTCGAGATGGACGGCTCGGCGATCTGAAAGGCGTTGTCCTCCATCCGCCCGACAGTGGTCCGTTCCCCTTTCAGCTCGAAAGAGGTGCCCGCGAACCCTTCTGTGAGGACGACAAGCTTGGCCATAGGTCGGAATATCTGGACCGATTATTCCGACAAGGCGAGCCAAGTCAAACGGTTTCTGTGCGAGCTTCGTCAGCAGTGCATCTGTCGTTTGTTGGTTGGAATGGAGTCTGCGCCGCGGGGGGCACGCGGCCTGCAACGTCGGTGTCTGTTCCCTTGTAGGCCCGGTGCCATCACCGGGCGACAAAACACCGAGAACAACCGGATGCACCGCTCGATCAGTGCGGAAAGAAAGAGGCCGGGGCTCGCGCCCCGGCCTCCGTGTGACTGCGTCCAAACGCAGTGAATGCTACTTCTTGATGCGCCCGAACATGTACGGCACGCCGGCTTCCGGCGTGAACGTGTACGGGCTCGTGGCGGTCACATCCTGCCAGGGGCCCAGGATGTTGGTCGCCGCTTGCAGTGTTCCGCCGTTGGTCCACGAGATGGTGATCGTGCCGTCGGTGTTCTTAGTGACGGTGATCTTCGGCTGGCCGGCGCACGGGACGATCTCGATCGGCCATGTGCCCGCGGTTGCGGCGTTGGCCGAGAGGACGCTGCCAGGGAAGTGCACGTCGTTGGGCGCCGATCCGAAAACCCAGTGGTAACCGCCGCCACCTCGCTCCCAGAAAAGGGTGCGGATGGTGTAGGTGCCCTGGGCGAGTGTGATGGCGCCGACCGTATAGCTGTCACCCGTGTTGGCATCGAACTGAATGCGATCGCCATTGATGATGCCAAGGCCGCCGTTCGCAGTCGCCACGATGCGATCCCAGGTCTGGCCGGCGATCTGGAGATAACCGCCGTCGTCACCCTGGAATCCGAAGTAGTAGGTCCCGTCAGCCGGGATCACGAGTTGCGCCTCGCCAAGGATGGCGAAGTCGTTGTCGTCAGCGGCCGTGTCGTTCGGGAACGGCAGGGAACCCGCCTGGGTTCCGCCAAGGGCTTCGGGATCCGCGTATTGGATCTTGGCCACGCCGGTCACGGTGGGAGCGCCCACCAGCTCGGCCTCGGCTTCGGCGACCGAGTTGAGGGCCGTCCCGCCCGGTTGCGAGTAGGCGACTGTCCAGCCGGCGGCCGACACGCCCGGAACGAGCAGGCCGTTCGCGCCGACCAACTGCCACTTCGCGGCGTCCGCGTCATTGGCGTACTCGCCCTTGGCTGCATACAGTTCGACGAACGCGCCACCGCCGTCTTCCATGAACACGAAGTCGAGGTCGTATTCGCCCACGGCCAGGTCGATGACCCCGCGGGTATTCGAATCACCCGTGCCAAACTGGTAGGTGATGGTGTCCGTGCCGCCCGGAGCGAACTGGCCGTTGCCGCTCACGCTCACCCAGTTCTTTCCGCGGATGCGCAGGGCGAAGCCGTCGTCCGAGTGCACGCCGAACGTGTACAGGCCGGCCTCGGTGATCTTGATCTTGGTCGTGGCCGAAATGACGAAGTCATTGTCGTCCCCGTCGCGATCGCCCGGGAAGGTGAGCTCGGCGCGGAAGATCCCGGGGCCGCCGGCGCCACCCGGGTCGTTGAAGTTCACGACCGGCGACGTGGTGTCGACGATGGACGCGTTGGGGTTATACAACGCGTTGACGGCCGTCGCGATGTTTCCGACGTTTCCGACGTCGCGAACCGCCCGGACGGCGAACGCACCGCACGGGGCTTGCAGTCCGGGAAGCGGGCCGTCGGGGAACAGGCCGGGCCTGAGGTCTGCCAGCTTGGCGGACGCCCGGGTCTCGTACTCGACCACGTAGGACCGCGTGGTACCGCTGCCCTCGGGCGGGATGCCGGTGATGTTGTCGTTGAAGAGACCGGTGTCGACCATCTCCGCGGCGTCTTCGCCGGGAGCGGAGTTGTTGGGCTCGCCAGCGTTCCATTCGTACCAGGTGTACTCTTCACCCGTGACCCAGACCCAGCCGATGCTGCCGTCTGTTCCGGACTCGAAACCGCCGTAGAGTTCGTTGTCGGTCAGGCCGATCCAGACGCTCTCGCCGGTCGCCATCATTCGGACGAAGTTTCGCTCCTCGGCGGAGGCGAGGGTGACCAGGTGACCGGGTTTCTTCTGCCCGGAGAAGGGCTCGACGGAAGCTTTGGCGGCCACTTCGGCACCTACCCAATTCTTCGCGCCGCGTGTGACCAGGTAGACGTTCCACGTGCCACCCGCGCCGTAAGGCGCCTGGTAGACCTGGTAAGCGCCGACGCTGAACTGCCACTGGAAGGTGTACGCCTTGGCTGGCGTCGCCGAGTCCGTCAGGTCGATCGTGACCGTGTACGTGCCGGCCGGCAGAAAGGCCGCCGGGCGCGGAATCGTGACGGTTGTCTTACCGCCAGCGGTCACAACATCGGCCGCGGTCTCAGTGCCGTTGAGTTTCACCTTGACGCTGCCGTCGTTCACGGGGGAGGCGCCGTGTGTGATCTCGGCCGTGATGACCGGATCCGGGAGGACCGCCTCGCCGCGGAGCGGACGCATCTTCGAGATCCAGGGAGCGGCGGCGCTGCTTTCGCGGTAGGCCTTGAGGCCGCCGTTGGCAACGTCGTTGATCAAGGTGCGAACGCCGTCCTTGTAGCTAAAGAACTCACAGTTTGCGCCGTTGCCGGGAAGCTCGCCGGAGCCGTTTTGCCAAATCAGGCGGATCGGGTAAATGCCCGGAGGATCGACCACAATCGTGAAGATCGTGTCCGAAGCCCCGCGCCCGCCGTCGAACTGGCCGAGGATGAGACCGGTCAGGTCGCCCGGAGCCGTGCCCACGCTGACGCGGAAGCCGTCGTCGCTGTTCACGCCGAGTTGATACATGCCGGCGGTCGGGAACTCGATATAGGCGAGCACCTCTTCAGTCGAGGAACCGGTGAGACCTGTGGATCCGGGGAAGCCGGGGAACATCAGATCTTCGAAGCCGTTATCCACATTGAAGTTCCCGATGGCGGCCGGGGCTGCCATGTTGAAATTCACCACGGTCTCATGAGTAAAGAGACCGCCGGTGGCGCCGGTCAGATCCGCGAGGTTGTCTCCATGCAGACCGGCCAACTGTTCCTCCGTCCACCAGAGTGTGTTGGGCTGGAGGGCATCGGTCTGGTAGGGGTGGATCAGGAAGCCGGGCTTGCCGGTGTCGACCGAGGCGGCCGGCACCTGGTAGGCAGCGGGGAGCCGGTTGTAAGCGGCGACGACCGCCGTGCGTGTGCCCGAGATCGTCCGGCCCGAGTTGTCCTTGAACTCGAGGTCAACGGGGATGCTCGCGCCCGAGGCCAGGTAGGTCGGCGAGGCCCATCGAACCGTGGTTGTGGTGCCAGCTTTGCTGAATGTCAGCGGCGCCGCGTCCGCACCACTCACCTTCATGGTCACGGTGCCCTGGTCCACGGTGAAGGCCCCGGCATCCTCGATTTGCACCGAGACACTGACGGCGTCAGCGCTGGCCGTGGTGATCAGCGGTTTGTCCGCCGGGATTGTGGTCAACACAATGTCGTCGACGTGCGTGTTCTGATAGGCGTCGCCCGTGCGGCCGCCGAAGACCAAACGGCCGGGGCTCGGGTCGAAAGCAATCGCCAGGTTGTCCACGACCGCGCGGCCTTTCCACCACACGGACAGGTGCTTGTCCTCGGTCAACTGCATCTTGAACGGCTGCCAGCAGA
>CAYPUR010000023.1:0-32211 GCA_964413865.1 uncultured Verrucomicrobiota bacterium | reverse complement strand
CGGGGGCATGATGGGCGGCATGGGCGGCGGCATGGGCGGCGGCTCGCCCATGGGTTATATGTCCACTGGCGGCTCGCTTATGGGTGTCAACCGCATGACCGACATGTCCGTGGTCAACCAGATGGTCGTCGCCTATTTCAGCGCCGCAGGCGTGAACCTGGGCGGCTCGAACCTGCTGGGCGGGGGCGGCATGATGGGCGGCATGGGCGGCGGGTTCACCGGAGGCGGCTTCCAGAACTCGGCGGGCAAGTCGGTCTTTTACAATGACCGCCTCGGGCTCCTCCTGGTCCGCGCCACGCTCCAGGATCTGGACATCATCGAGGCGGCTATCCAGGTCCTCAACCTCACGCCCGATCAGATCACGATCGAGGCGAAGTTTGTCGAGATTGGACAGGACGATGCCAAGGCGCTCGGGTTTGATTGGCTGCTTGGCAATTTTCTGATGAGGGGAGGAGGCATAGGCCTTTCCGGCGGCACCTATCCCTCGGTCGCTGGCGAGTCGTCGCCGGCCAACCCGTCCGGCGTCTTCCCAGGTATTTTCGGAGTCCCATCGGCGCTCCCCAATTCAGGGACCGACCAGATTCTCACGCAGGGCCTGCGCAACAGCGATGCCGAAGGATCGCCCATACCGGCCATTGGCACCATCACGGGCATTCTGACCGATCCACAATTCCGCGTCGTGATCCGGGCGCTCGAACAGCGCTCCGGCGTTGATATGTTGGCGGCGCCCAAGGTGACGACCGTCAGCGGACGGCAGGCGCAGATCCAGAGCGTCGATATTCGCCAGATTGTGACCGGGCTCGACGTTGGAACCAGCGGCGCGGGCGGGGCGGTGAGCACAGGAACCGGCGCGACCGGCACCACCGGCACAGGCCAATAGCTCGATCCAAGTGAATTCCTACACAGTTATGCAAACAAGGCACATTCTCTTCGCCGCTGTTGCGGTCTGCGGTTTGGGAGGTCTGTCGGTCGGGCGCGCCCAGGTCGTCAATCAAGCGGCCGCAGTCTCCCAAGTCCAACCCACGACCGTTCCTATTCCCCTCGGACCTACCCTGGACGTGCTGCCCCACGTCTCCGCCGATGGATACACGATCCAGATGAATCTGATCCCCACCATGACGGAGTTCCTGGGCTACGAGGAAACCGCTTACACCGCCCAAGTCGGCGACATCAACACCCTCCCCTATCCGCTGCCGTCCTTCCGGGTCCGGCAGGTGACAACCACGGCGATTGTCTGGGACGGCCAGACCATCATGCTCGGCGGCCTGATCAGCGAGAAGGTGAACAAGGTCAAGGACAAGGTGCCAGTCCTCGGGGATCTGCCGTTGTTAGGACGTCTCTTCCGAAGCGAGAGTTCGTCTACGCAGAAGAAGAACCTGGTCATCTTCGTCACCCCGACGATCATCGATCCCGCCGGCAACCGGATCCACACCGAGGACAGCCTGCCTTACGATCCCAGCAGAATCCCTGCGCAAGTCCCCTTCGCGCCGAAGTGACCGGCGCCTCGGGGCAGGGTGCGGACTTCGGATTTGAGATTTGGGAACTGGCGTCTCGGGCCCGCGCACGGGGTGCGGTGAGAACCAAGATGACCGATTGCCTCCGGTCACACTTCTGCCAGACGTGGTCGGAACCCGTCGCTCGACCGCCCCTCCTTCTGGGATGACCGCGCCCGGCGCCCATGCCTCCCGGCTGTCACTGTTGCTCGTGGACGGACATGCGTACGCCTATCGCTCTTTCCACGCAATCCGAAGCCTCTCGTCCCCTTCGGGACAGCCCACCAACGCCATCTTCGGGTTCGTCAAGGCCCTCAAGGGCATCGAATCGAGCCTCGCGCCCACGCATCGGGCCGTTGTCTGGGACGGCGGGCTTGCAGCCGAGCGGCTTGCCTTGCTGCCCGAGTACAAGGCTCAACGCCCACCCATGCCGGACGCCCTCGAGGCACAGCTCGACGGCATGGTGTCCTGGCTGGCGGCATCCGGAATCTTCTCACTCTGCCAGGACGGTGTTGAGGCCGACGACGCAATCGCGTCCCTGGCCAGCCAGGCTGCGGATTCGGGCGTGGACGTGGTGATCGCCAGCGCGGACAAGGACTTCCTGCAGTTGGTTTCGCCGCGCATCGGCATACTGAACCCCAACGAGAAGACCGGCCGCATCTGGTCGGCGGAGGATGTCGTTGCCAAGACCGGTGTGCAACCCGGGCAAATCGTCGATTGGCTCTGCCTTGTCGGCGACGCTGTGGATAACATCCCGGGGATTCCGGGTGTCGGAGCCAAAACAGCCGCCGAGCTGCTCCGCCAATTCGGCAGTTGCCGCCGCTTGCTCGAACACGCCGAGGACATCCAGTCCGATCGGATCCGGACCAGCCTGATCCAAGGAACGCCCGACCTGCATCGGAATCAGGAGATCATTCGGTTGAAAGCCGATTTGGACTTGCAGGTCGCACTGGACGAATTGAAGGTCCGGCCGCCCGATCGGGGCCGGCTCGCCGCGCTGTATCGGCAGTGGGGTTTTCGCTCGTTGCTCGCCGAGACCGAGGCGGCGGATTCGACCCAGGGCACGCTGGATCTCTGAGAGCGGCCGCCCGATTCGATCATCCGAACCCGCATATTCACCCCCCGACGGTGCGCAGGGCAGTCAGAGATTGCAGGATGTCCGCTGCGCGGGTTAGAGAAAGCGTGAGAACTGGATGGCAACGGCAGCGCGGCTCAACTCTGGCAGGGGTTGTGCTGCCAGTTGGCCTGAAGTCAGTTTTTCGGAAGAAAGCGTGGACAAAGAAAGTATGCTTTGCTAGAAAGCCGTGACTTTATGTTTTCGTTGTTGCGTGCCAATCGGCGGCCCGTTTTGTGGTGTCTGGCCGCCATCGTTCCTTGGGCCGTTCATGCCCGGTCCTCCCTTGTCGCTCTGGGTGAGGAATACGCCGTGGGTGGCTCCGTGCCGGGCGATCAGGTGTTCGCACGCGCGGCGGTCGGGCCCAACGGAGGGTATATGGTCTGGCACGACAACGTGATGGACGGAGCCGGCTACGGGATCGGCGCCCGGCGTCTGGATCAGAACTTCGTGGCTGGGCTTGGCGCCTTCCGCGTCAATAAGACGGGAGCCGGCGACCAGGAGCATCCGCAGGTCGCCATGTTCTCCGACGGCGGAGCGATCGTTGTCTGGCAGGGCGGTCCGGTCGGCTTTCCCGATGTCTTCGCGCGGTATCTGGCCGCGGATGGGACCTTTGCCACCGCCGATATCCGGGTGAATTCCTTCACCCAGGAACGCCAGGAGCGTCCCCAGGTCGCCGTTCTCAAAGGCGATACCGCGGTTGTTGTATGGGCCAGCTACGGCCAGGACGGGAGTTACTACGGCGTGTACGGACAGCGGCTCGACGCGCGAGGCAAAAAGATCGGCGGCGAGTTCCTTGTGAACGAGAGCGTTTCCCTCAGCCAGCGGAGTCCGTCCGTCGCACCGATGCCGGACGGCCGGTTCGTCGTTGTCTGGGTCTCCGAGAAGCAAAACGCGGCCGGGGAGCCGGTCGCCGGCCAGGAGGGGCTCGCCACCGTCGGCCCAGGCCGGGTCGTTCAGCCCTACGATGTCAGCCTTTTTGGCCGCATCTTTGACGCGTCCGGGCCGCTCGGCTCCGAGTTCAAGATCAACACCTCCGCCTATGTCTGCGCCAATCCCGTTGTCAGCGCCGATGCGCTCGGCGGTTTCCTGGTGGCCTGGAGTTCGCATGTCGGCCGTGTCGAGGTCAGTGGAGTCACCAGCGCGCGCGGCTGGGACATCCGGTCGCGGGCTTTCGCTTCCGATGGCGCCCCGTCGGGGGAGGAGACGGAGTTGAACGAGCGTTCTTACGGCGATCAGTTTCTGCCCAGCGCCGCCAGCGTGGGCAGCAATCATCTGGTGGCCTGGATCAGCCTCGGCCAGGATGGGTCCAGGGAGGGTGTCTACGGGCGGGTCGTTGCCGAGAATGGCGCCCCGGACGATGCGGAGTTCCGGATCAACAGCTTCACTCCCGGAGCTCAGAAGCTCCCAGCGGTCGTCTCGAACGGCAAAGGACGGGCTTTCGTGGTCTGGTCGCGAGCACGCGGTGGGCTGGCCAGCTTCGACTTGCATGCCCAGAGGTACGCGACTGACGACGAGGTTGCCGCCCCCGCCAAACCGATGGTGCTTGCACTCAGCGCGTCCAAGCTCAGCGTGACATGGCCCTCGCTCGAGGATTTGGGGGCGGTGTCCTACCTGGTGTATGCGAACGGATCGAGCACGCCTGTCTCGGTGGCCGAGAACTACTATGTGGCCTCAGCGCTTGCCGCCGGCACCACGTATGAGTATCGCCTCGCCTACGTCGATGAGAACGGAGATCGCTCTCCGCTCTCCGAACCGGCCAGCGGACAGACCTGGGGCGACGACGCCAACTTCGACGGGTTGCCCGACGATTGGCAGGCCGCGTTCTGGGGCAGCGCCTCGGCCTCGTGGCCGTCTCCCAACGCCGACAACGACGGCGACGGCGCCAGCAACAGGCAAGAGTTTCTCGCCGGCACAGACCCGACAGATCCACTCAAGGTGCTGCGGCTCAATTGGCGCGCCGACGGTGCGGGCACCAGCCTCGAATGGAATGCCGAGGCGGGTTGCATCTATCAGGTCCAGGTCTCCGAGGACCTCAAGCAATGGGAGAACGTCGGATCGCCCCGGTTCGCCGCCGGGACAACCGATGCAATGCCTGCCGACCGCGCCGATCGCAGGGCGATGTACCGGGTGATCCGAGTGAGGTGATTATATGATGCGTCTGCTTCGATTGCTTCTGATTGGAGGGTGTCTCTATGGCGCGTGCATGCCGGGCCGCGCCTTCACGCTCCTCGGCCCTCCGGCCACCTGGATGACCCATCAACTGGGCTATGACGTGTCCGCGCCGCTCGGGACTTACGGGCCGATGAATCTGGGCGAGGAATATCGCTGGAACGTCCCGACCCTCTACTACGCCTTCACCTCCGACTTTCTGAATTACTTCGGGGAATACGGGGCCGCTGAGATCGACAAGGCCATCGCGATGATTAATACCCTCCCCTCCGTCTCGTCGATGAACCTCGACGACTACCCCGCCGGTTCGCTCCGAATCAATCACCGCGCCCAGGCCGCCGGCCTGACCGACTTGAAGTCTTTCGCGCTCCGGGAAATGCTCTACCTGCTGGGCATGGGCGATCCGACCCGCTACGTCTTTTGCATTCGAAACCGCTGGACGCCCGGTTCCTGCCCCCCGATTCTCTATCACGTCATCCAGCGCAATTTCGATCCGGAGACCCTCAAACACAGCGCCTACATCAACGGCGATCTCTGGACCTACACGACCATCATCGACACCTGCACCCCTCCGCCCGACTACGCCTTCCTGGCGCCTGAACCGGTGGACCCGATGGCCCTGCTCGGCTACCGCCATCTGCCAGCCAGTTCGTACTTTGCCGCCGGCAGCATCAACGGAGGCTTTGTGACCACGCTGACGCGCGATGATGTGGCCGCGCTTCAGTACATCTACCGAACGAACAATTACAACGTCGAGACCATCCCCGCGGGGGTCATTGGCGGAACCAATTACATCGTCGGCGCGACGAATTCTTCCCCATGGGGCGTTCCTCCTTTTCTCCTGACGAACGGGTATTCGACCAACCTTCCGTGGTATCCGGGCTATCCTTGGGACGCCCCCCCCAACCTGACCAATATCACAGGCACCAACGATGTGACCGGCACCAACACGTTCATCGAACCGGCCCTGCGCAGCGGCATCGACAAGGTCCTCTGGCAAAGGCTCGAATACGACTCCGTGCTGGGCAACTTTTTCACCCCAACCACCAACATCTACACCGAGAGGGTCATCCTCAACGGACGCCGGGTCACGCAGACCATCGTGCGCGTGGTCGAAGTGCCGGACATCATCTTCGATGCGGCGGATCTCCAGGGCGGTGAGGCAACGGATACGATTATCGGGACCGGACAGGTCATGACCGACTGGCAGAACAACGACGCCATCAACGGCCTGGGCGGCCAGATCGGCCCCGGAACCATGCTCCCGTCCGTCGGCACCACCCCGTCGTACGTCCTGACCTTCAATTCGGTGGGCCCGATCTGGTACAATCAATGGCCCAATTTCCTGAGCCAGGCGGATGCCATCGGGCCAAACCAGTTCCTCCTCTGGGGCTCGTTCGACGGAACCACCAATGATCCCGTGGTCTACCCCGTCGGCACATCCATCGAGGCGATCGAAGCTCAAGTCTTGAGTGGCCGTTAGGCCGCGCGCACGGTCCATCGCGATATGAAGCATCTTACACTTTGGGCTCTGGTGGCAGGGATGGCCTGGGCATCCCATGTCGCCCGCGCCGCCGACATTTTCATTAACGAGGGCGAACTCAATTACGCCTATGGCGAGGCCCCGCAGATCGATGCCCTCGCGTTCTACAACTCGGGCACCTTCACGGTCTGGTCGGCGCCTCTCCCCTACGATTTCACCCGGGTGATGAACTATACCAACCGGGGGACCATGACCGGCGGCGTCGGGTTCACTTTTGACAACGTCACCAGGGAGGGCGTCCGCGGGCCCGCAGCCAGCTTTGTCAACCAGCGCGGCGGCGTCATCCAGACAGTCGAGCGCTTCACTTTCGTCGCCTCGAACACGGTTTACTACCCGACCTACATCACCGTCTCCGCCGCCAAAATCGTCAACGAAGGGACGCTCTCGGTCGAGAACTCCGGGATCCTCCGTCTCGAAGGGAACAGGATCGACCTGACCCGGGGCGGTCTCTCGGTGGGCTCCGTCCAACCCGATTTCGGAGCCGGCTATATCCCGGGCGGCTACGATTTTCGCCCGGAGCCGGGGATTTATGACGTTTGGTGGGGGGTCGGTTCCGGGCCCACCAACGCGAGCGGATGGCCCGGTCAGGACAGTTCCTCGATTGCGCGGCCTCTGGGCGGCGGCACCGCCTGGCAGGTTGCCTCCCCTTCGCACTTTGTGTCCGACAACAACAATTCGGGTTTTGTGCGCGTCGGCACAACGGCAACCTATTTCACCGGCCTCACCAACGTGACGGGTGGCATCGGTCTGACCATTACCAACGCCGATGGCACAACGACGAACATCTTTGCCCCGACCAACATCATCCGACAGGCGGTGTTTGTGGGTGTGAGCGACACGAATAACTTCGCCGCCCGCGCCCGGTTCGCCCGGAGCACCGTGCCGGATGTCGCCCACGCGACGGTGGCCATCGAGTTGCGGCTTGCCAACACGAACGTCGTGACGGCGAGCGGCGAGACCAATGCGATCTACTTTGTCGACCGGTTGGCCTCCGAGACCAACCTCGCGTTCGGCACGAATATTGACATCACCCCGGTGCCCACGCTCCGTCCGTACCCCTACGAGGTCTGGCGTTCCCCGCCTCAGGAGTTCGCGTACGGTTTCAACGGCAACGCGTTGATTACAACGAATTTTGTCTACGACCGGGGATTCTCGAATCGTTTCGTCACCAATCTCTACGCCAGTTACTCGGCGTTCATCGACTACCTGACCGTGCGCCCGCCGATCGTGGCGGGCATGGGGCCCCTCGACCAACCCGGACGCATCGAGATCATCGGCGACGAGGTCGACCTGACCAAAGCGCGCTTCCGGGGCATGGGCGTCATCTCGATCGATGCCAAGAACCTCGTCAGCACATCGAACACCGTCGTCGACGCGCCCGACCTCCTCTACAACCTCGGATCGAGCAGCGGGCTCCTCACCGTCCAGAACCTCGCCCGGGCGGGCGTGGTACGCATGGCCGGGAACATCGAGATGTGGAGCGGGCTCTGGACCAACCAGATGGCCACCATTTACACGAACTACTACATCGACGACACCACCAATTACTACAACCCCATCACCAACCCCGTCGATGTCGGCATCCACGTCGTGATCCTCAGCGCCGATTTCCTGGACTCGACCCAGAGGGTCGTGGTGCACGACTTCGCCGCAAAGAGCAAACAGATCGTCATCAACGACCCGATCACGGTCACGCGCAAACTGATCCTGGACGGCGAGGCCTTCACGCTGAACGGCACCCTCACCCTTGCCAACCTCGACACTACCAATGGCCTCCCGAATTGGGTCCGCACCAACATGCCCGGCGTCAGGTTCTTCACGAACAACGGCACCCTGACCGTGCCGAGTATGGGGTACTTCGGCGCGGACAGCGGCGGTGCGTTGCAGACCTTTGTCAACACGGGGACTCTCAACGCCTTCAGCGCCAGCGTGGCCGCTTCCTCCTACGCGAACAGCGGCACCCTCAACATCGACAATCGCCTCACCCTCGATGTCGGCGCCGCCAGGCTCGAAGCCGGGCGCGATGTGATCCGCGGCTCGCTGTACATCAAAGCGAATGATCTCAAGCTCAGAAATCACTCCATCCGTGCGGATGAGGGAGTGTTCATCGATGTCAAGGACAACCTGAGCGACGCCGGCGTGGACTCGGCGAATACGGTGAGCGTCTCGGATGGTTTCCACCTGCTCACCAAGCCGGCCACAGGCGATCTGCTGGGAACGACATTCCAAACGACAGCCGCCAAGTTCGCGAGCGTTTTGCACACGTGGGCCGGGAAGGATCTCGGCCCAACCACCGCTGGATTCCAGGATAATGCCGCCATCGGGCGGTTGGTCCTCGATGTTTACTCGGGCGGGGAACTGCGCTTCAGCGGGCCGGTCGACTGGCTCGGCAACCCCCAGTCCGGCAAGTACGGACTCTATGTGGATTACTTGCAGTTGCAGCCTGCGGTCGAGGCCGACCCCGAGTCCGTGATGTATGTCTATCCGGGCCTCACAATTTATTTCGGGGCGTCCAATGTCCCCGCCGAGGAACTGGACGGCAAGTTCGGCGGCCGCCTCCGCTGGGTGAAGTCATATTCCGGCCCGACAAGCGGCACACCGGTCGCCTCCCGCCAAAACGGATACGAGGTCAAGACGATCGTTGTGAATGCCGCTTTGCTGGACAGCCCCACGATCGATTCCGATGGCGACGGTGTCGCCAACGCATACGACACGTGGCCTTTCGACGGTGTGACCCTGAGGACCGCTGAAGTTCTTGGCCATCCGGCAAACCAGGTGCGGATTTCGTGGGATGCCGCCGCCGAAACCGTTTATCGCGTCGAGAAGACGGTGGGGCTTACGCCCGCCAACTGGACGGCACATTCCGTCGTGACCAACTCCGCGGCATCAGTGCAGGTTTTGACGATTACAGATGCCATCCCGGCTGGAAGCAACCAGAGAAGCTTCTACAGGGTCCGTTACGACCCGTGAACGACGGGCGCCGATCGGAGCCGTTCGGCGATCCGAACGGCATAGGAACCGGGATGGCAGGTTGATTCAGATCGGCGGGCGGCCGTGCGCGGTCGCCGCCTAGTTTGACTAAAGACTCATGAAGAGGGGTACTCTGATGGCACAGTGTCAAGGATCGGCTGCGATGCGCATCGCGGCGTTGGAAGCAGCCTTGATCCAAAGGCGATCCGCCAGTCCCGGGAATGACCTTCCCGCGACGGCCTCGGCGCATGCGATGCCCTCCGGGCGCCGCCCAGCATCGCTCGCGTCGCTCGCATTGACTGTCGGCTCTCTCCTGTGCGCGATGGCCCTCTCGGGTCCGGCCCAGGCCGAAACCCTCACGCTCGATTCCCATCAAGTCCATGCCACCCGCCTGATCGGCAAGTTCAAGGCCGCTGTCGCCGATGGCATCGGCCCGGCATCCGTCAGCCAGTACGGATCCGCCATTGCGCGGCGCTATCAGTTGGTACCCGGCCTGGTGCTCCTCGATGAGACCGGGCAGGCGCGTCCGGCGGGGCTTCCCGCCGGCGATGAGTCCGCCGCCCGCCAACGCCTCCTTGACCGGTTGCAGGCCCTGAGGGACTCGGGCCTCTTCGAATACGTCGAGCCGGATCACATCGCGCACCTGATGCTCGCGCCCAATGACAGGGCGTTCGCGGATGGCTCGCTTTGGGGCCTGTGGAATTACGGGCAGTATGGTGGGATGCCCGGCGCCGATATCGCCGCCGAGCGGGCCTGGGACCTGACCACCGGTTCGACCAACGTCATCGTGGCCGTCGTCGACACGGGCATCCGCTACACCCACCTCGATTTGGCCAGCCAGATGTGGATCAACGTGAACGAGATTCCCGACAACGTCATCGATGACGATGGCAATGGCTTCATCGACGATATCTACGGGATCAACGCCCTGGCCGGGACGGGCGATCCAATGGACGATCACGGCCACGGCACCCATTGCAGCGGGACCATCGGCGCCGCGGCCAACGATGGCAATCCTCACGTCGGAGTCTCCTGGAAAGTCCGGTTGATGGGGTGCAAGGCATTCTCCGCCCAAGGAACGGCTTCGACCAGCGATGAAATCACCTCGATCGATTATGCCGTCAACATGGGAGCCCAGATCATCAGTGCCAGTTGGGGCGGATACGGTTTCTCGCAGGCCCTCTTCGATACCATCGAGCGGGCAGGGGACCGTGGCGTGCTGTTCGTCGCCTCCGCTGGCAACGACGCCAATGACAACGATTTCTTCCCTGCGTATCCAGCGAGCTTCCAGCTCGAGAACGTGATCTCAGTCGCGGCTGTCGATCGCAGCGATTATCTTGCCGGCTTCTCAAACTACGGGGCCAGCACAGTCCACCTGGGTGCCCCGGGCGTCGAGATCTTCTCGTGCTGGGCGGGATTTGACGGGGACTACGAGACAATCGACGGAACGAGCATGGCCGCCCCCCATGTCACCGGCGTCGCCGCCCTGATCCTCGGCCTCTACCCGGGCTCGGATCATATCGAGATGAAGGACCGTATCCTCTCCGGGGCTGTGCCGATCACCGCCCTGGCAGGCGTGACCACGACCGGCGGGCGGCTCAATGCCTACAACGCGCTGACGTTGACCGGGAGCGGCGTGATGCAGGTCAGCGTGGATCCGCCCTCGGGATCGGTCCTGCTTGCCGGCGCCACCCAACCCCTCTACGTCAAGGTGCGCGATCGCTTCGGCATCCGGGACGCCACGGTCACCGGCGTCATCGTCGGCGGCGGCACGCTGGCATTCGGAAACGATGGCGTGGCCCCCGACCTTGTGGCTCAAGACCCCATCTATACGGCGAATCTTCAGGTGCCCGCGCTGGGTGAATCGATCTCGATTGCCTTGACCGTCACCGCTCCGGGCAAGGGGACCCTGACGAACCTGCTCAACTACGCGATCATCCCGCCGCCGCCGAACGACCATTTCGAATTGGCGACCAAAGTGCCGCGCGGCGGCGCGGCGTACCTGGCGAACAATCTCTTCGCGACGCTTCAACCGAACGAACCGCAGCACGGCGGCAACCCCAAGGCGGCCGCCTCTCTATGGTGGCGGTGGACCGGGGACTGGGAGACCAATATCCTCGTCGATGCAGCGGGAAGCGGCATCGGAACCATCCTGGCCGTCTACACCGGCAACGCTCTCACCAACCTGAAGTCTGTGGCCACGGCTGCCAACCTACCGGGCACACGGGGCACGAACCTTTCGTTCCAAGCCCAAAAGAGCATATCCTACTCGGTTGCGGTGGCCGGTCTGGCGACAAACAGCCTCGGCACGATCCGCTTGCGGATCACGCCGGGCGGCCAATTGCAGAAGCAGCCCCCGCGCGTCTCGATTCAGGATCCGATCAGCGGTCTGGTGTTCACGACGAACAGCATTACCATCACCGGCACGGCCGATGATGTCGGCCCGCAAGCCTCGGGCATCGCCGAAGTCCTTGTGAGCGTCAACGGGGGACTGGCAGGTTCCGCGGTCGGCACGACCAATTGGGCGAGGCCGGCGTTGCTCCAGGTGGGTGCAAACCAGATCGCCGCACGCTCCGTCAACCTCGCCGGAATCATCTCCGACGAATACCGCGTCACGGTCCATTACCGGCTTTCGCCGCCGGCAAACGACAACTTCGACACGGCCGCGCTCCTCACCAGCACCGAGGGGAGTGATGCGGTCGACACCAGCCTCGCCACCGTGCAGCCTGGCGAACCGATGCACGCCGGCAAGCCCGGCGGCCACTCCGTGTGGTGGAAATGGACGGCGCCTGCCGATGGAGCGCTGCTGCTTTCCACCGAGGGAAGCACATTCGACACCACCCTGGGCCTCTACACGGGTCCGCGCGTCAACACGCTCCGCATGGTGGCGAGCAACGACGATGCCTTCGATGGCTCGCTTTACAGCAAACTCCAGGAAGGTGTTCGGATGAACCAGACCTATCACTGGGCGGTCGACGGATTCAACGGGCTGACAGGCAGGGTCGAACTGGCCTACCTCTTCACACCCGGCACCCTTTTCACCGTCAATCTCCAGGCCGCCACCGGCGGCAGTGTCGCCGAACACGACTCCGGCGCGGTGGATGTGCTGGCTTATTCGAGTCAGACGCTGACAGCCGTGCCCGATGCCCAATACGAATTCGCCGGATGGGAGGGGGACATCGTCTCGACCGCCAATCCCGTGACTTTCCAGGTCGACTCGAATTTGACCGTGCGGCCGACATTCCGCGCAATCGTTCACGCCGACGACTTCGAGACGGGCACGCTGTCGAAGCTCAAATGGGTGGCTGGCGGGGCCAAACCCTGGACTGTGACGACTGCGAACGTCGCCGCAGGCAAGTACGCCGCACGCTCCGGAGTCATTCAAGACGGCCAAACCTCGACGCTGAGCCTGACCGACCGGTTCTTCGCAGGCAGCGTCTCGTTCGATCTGCGGATCAGCTCGGAGGCGAACTGGGACTATGCCGAGTTCCTGATCGACGGCGTCCAGCAGATGAAATGGTCCGGAGACGCCGAGTGGACCCGCTACAGTTTCCCGATCGCGACAGGAACGCACACACTCGAGTGGCGCTACGTCAAGGACAACGCGGTGTCGTCCGGGCTCGACGCTGTGTTTGTGGACAACTTCAATGCCATCATCGTGCCGCCCGTGAATGCATCCACTCCGGCGAGACTCGCCGTGCGATTGATGCCGCAGGGAGAATACCAGTTGCAGTTGACGGGACAGGCCAACCAGGTCTACACGCTGCAAAGAGCGTTCGAGCTTCTGCCGGGCCGTGGGACCGCCTGGCAGCCCTTTGCGACAAACGTGGCGGTGAACGGCCAGATCCGAATCATGCTCGATGCGCGGACGCTGGGCCAGTCGAACACCTTCTTCCGCGCGTTCGCCAAGTAGTTGCCCCAACGCCGTGTCGCATCGGGCAGCATGCTGTTCGAAGCTCACAGCGACGCTGTCTGCATCCGTGTCGGGCGGGCTTCCGAGCTCCCCGACTTCCGGCCAGCCGCCCGAGTCTGAGCGGTTGCCCGCTCGCCTTGTCCGGAACGCGCCAATAATCCCAGCCTCGAACTTCTTCTCGGAGTTCGAGGCGAATCCCGGCTCATTCAAAGCATGAAGGTTCTCGGATTGACCGGCGGAATCGGCATGGGCAAATCGACGGTGGCCCGGATGCTCTGCGACCAGGGCTGCGCAGTGATCGACACGGATTCGCTGGCGCGCCAGATCGTCGAGCCGGGCTCGCCGGCATTGGCCGATATCATCGAGGTTTTCGGACCCGGCCTGTGTGACGCCGCCGGCCGGTTGCGCCGCGCCGAAATGGCGCGCCTGGTCTTCTCCGATCTGGCGGCACGGCGTCGGTTGGAAGGCATTCTCCATCCCCGCATCCGCCAGCTCTGGCAGCAGCAGGTCGCCGATTGGAGGACGACCGGCCGCGAGGCCGCCGTGGTCGTGATCCCGCTCCTGTTCGAGACGGGGGCAGCGGATGAATTCGATGCGGTGGTTTGTGTCGCCTGCACCCTGGCATCCCAGCGCCAGCGGTGCCTCGCCCGCGGTTGGACATCCGAGCAAATCGATGCGCGCCTCGACGCCCAGTGGCCAATCGCCCAGAAGATCGCCCGCTCCAACTATCTGGTCTGGTCCGAAGGGTGTCTGGACACCACGCTCGAGCAGGTGCGCCGCATCCTGAGACAATTGAATTTACACTCTCTGTCGGGATTCGTTAGGATTGAAACGGAAAAACTGGTCTCATGAAAAAATCGATCTGGATTTTTGGCGGTTGCGCGTTGGTTCTCGCCCTGATTTCTTGGCCTCGGACCAGCTCGAGGCCCAGCCCCGCGCTCCGAGGGCCGGAGACAGCGCGTCCTGCTGTCCAGTCGACTGCAACGGCCTCAACCGGCCTCCTGGCGGTGCAAGCGGTCGAGCGTGCAACGTTGAGCCCCGCGCCAGGCGCACCGCGCGATGAAGCTGCTCCGGTTCAGACCGATGCCCAGCCCGAGACCGTTTTCGCCTCGTTCGACACCTGGGCGAACGCCTTTCTCACGCATCCATCCACAGGAACAAGCCAGATCGAGGAAGGCCGCCGACTGGCCGCCGCCCGGCGTGAAGCGCTGGCGCGCGAGATCAAAGTGAATCCAAGGCGCGCCCTCCAACGCGCGGTGCCGTGGAGCTTTCGGCAACGGCTGCCGGCCGAGATCGCCGCGTATCTGGAAGAAGTGGTCGTCGGGCGTGGCAAGATGCAGGTCTATTTCGCTTCTCCCCTGCCCGGGGCGGATTACCGCGAGTTCCCGGGAGGCAAAATGAGGTATGTGACGATGGCCGGCTCCGGCCGGACCTACAGCACGTACGTTTACGGACGGCGCCTGCTGCAGATGAGCCAGGATGACATCGCCATCCACGGCATCGCCGTGGGCAACCTGCTTGCATTGCACGAGGATCCCGCGCGGCTCCTCGACGCCGATGAGGGAGCCGCTCGTCTGGCCGCTGACGGGATCCAAACCGCTTCGACATGCTCGATCTGCGGCGCGGCCCTGCACGAAGAGAGGCGAGTGTTGGATTACGGGGGGCAGCGCCTGGTTGTCTGCAATGTGAGCCATGCTGCTGAGTTGAATGGCATGCTCGCCGCCGCTGAAGTCGAGGCGCGCCGCGTGGCCCTGGCCTCCGGCGGCGGGGCGCCGGCGGGTGGCAATAGCGCCTGGACCAATCCGCCGCCCGAGAATCCGGTCGGGTCGTGGGGCAGCAAACGGGTCCTCTTCATGCGCCTGGTCTTTCGCGATGACACCGAGGTGCCGATTTCCGAGTCTGAGGCGGCCCGGGTGATGCATGAAGTCAATGACTTCTATGTCGAGGCCTCGTACAACAAGGCCAGCCTGGTCACGACCGTCACCCCCGTCCTCACACTGCCTTTTCCAAAACTCGATTATTCGGCCGAAGGTCCCGGTCTGATTCTCGTCGATGCGATCGAGGAAGCCCGCAAGGTTGGATTCGCAGCCGACAATTACGACTTCATCGTGATGCGGCATCCCAACGTCCCCGGATTCACGTGGGGCGGCCTGGGCGGGGGCGGAGTCGCTTGGCTCCAGGGTAACGGGGCTGGCTTGATCATCCACGAACTCGGGCACGTCTTCGGCTTGGGCCACGCCAATTTCTACGATACGCGACGGGCGGCCCTGCCGAATAACCCCAACAACAACCCGTTCGACATGGACAGCCTCGTCGGCCACGACAGCGTCTTCGGCGTAGGCGACGATGTCGAGTATGGCGACGTCTTCGATGTGATGGGCAGCGGGGGCGGCGAGGGCCCCGCGGCCACCACCAACCAGCAGGTGTCGTCTTTCGCGGGCCACTTCAATGCCATCGGCAAGAATCTCTTGGGCTGGCTTCCCGATCCCTATATTGCCGAAGTGACGGAGGGGGGCACCAACCGGATTTATGTGCACGACACCCCGCGCCTGGTCCAAGGCCGCCTCTACGCCCTGAAAGTCCGCAAAGACGCGCAGCGCACCTACTGGGTCAGCGCTCGCGGAAAAGCCGAGACACCGTACACAACCAACGGCGTCGAACTGCACTTCAGCTCGTGGCAGCAGGCCCTGGGATACAGCCAGCTTCTCGACACAACTCCGGGCTCGATGCCGGAGCGTCAGGACGCTCCGATTGCCGTCGGACGGACCTACGCGGATGAGGAATCCAAGGTCTACATCACGCCCACAGCCAAAGGCGGTGCGGGCACCAACACCTGGTACGACCTCGTTGTCCACAAAGGACCCCACCCGGACAACCTCCCACCCGCGATGGAATTGACTGTGTCCACAAACTTCGTTCGCCCCGGGGGCAGCGTGACGTTCACCGTCAGCGCCAGCGATGATGACGGCGATGCGCTGGCCTACTACTGGGACATGAGTGACGGCGCCGTGGCGCCCAACAGCCCGAGTATGACCCGCCTGTTCGCCGAGGCCGGCCAGTACGTCGTCCGCGTCGAAGTCAGCGACATGAAAGGCGGCCTTGTCAGCAAACACACGGTCATCAGCGTCGGCAATCCGGGCACCTTCCTCATCAGCGGCCAGGTCGTTAGCACGGAAGGCGTGCCTCTCCAGCGGGTCCGCGTCTCGAATGGATCCTTGACCGACGGTTCGTACAACTACGCCGACGACTATCAGTGGACCTACACCGATGCGGACGGGGCCTTCACACTCGTGAATCTGAGCAATCGGACCTACTCCGTCGGCGCTCACATCGAGGGCTACATCACGCGGCCGCTCAATTTCGACACCTCGATCACGATTGCCGACAAGGATGCCGAGGGCGTTTTGTTCATGGCGGCGCGCAGACCCGTCGTGACGGCGAAGCGAGTCAGCGACGCCGTGGTCGCCTCGGCAACGCCCGGCCTCTTCGAACTGACGCGAACGGGCGATACGAACACCGCGCTGCAGGCTGTCTTCCTTCTGGGCGGCTCGGCTGCCGCAGGGGCCGATTACGCGGACTGGACCAACATCGTCACGCAGACCAATGTCACTCCCAATCCCTTCGGCCCTGTCGAGACCCCGCATGACTTCTATGCGATCGAGTTCCCGACGGGAGTCGTCACCGCCCAGATCGAGATTGCGCCGCTGGGCGACCCGGCCACGGCCGTCGACAAGGAAGTGGCTTTGACACTGATGTACCCGCTCCAGTTCATCCAACTTCTGATCACCAACGGCGTCCCCGAAGGAACTCTGGCCACCAACACCAATGTCTTCAACTACAGCGGATGGGAATTGCGCTCGGTCAATGGCGTCGATACATGGTTCCAGACCGACTCCGAGTACCTCCCCGCCTGGCCCGGCGAAGCTCGCCTTGCTCTCAAGGGTGTCCTGCCCGCCCTTCCGACTGTGTCGGTCTTTGCCCTCGTCCCAACCGCCACGGAGAACCTGAATGACGGCGCCATGTTCACCGTCGCGCGTTCAGGACTCACAACCCATCCGCTCTCTGTGACGCTCGAAGTCGGTGGAACGGCCACCCCGGTGTCAGACTACCTCGAGGTGCCCGCCACGGTCGTCATCCCCGCCGGGTCTGCCTTTGTCAATCTCCCGGTCGTCACCCTCGAAGACCTCTACCTCGAGGGCAATGAAACGGTCACGCTCAAGGCGCTCGAGAGCCCGGGCTATACCGCCAGCCCCGATGCCGCGTCCGTCACCATCGTCGATAACGACATGCCCAGGGTCACCATCTTCGCCACGGACGCCGTGGCCTCGGAATCCGGACCCGATACGGGCATCATGATCATCACGCGCGAGGGCGACATGAACAGCGAACTGCTGGTGAGTTACCTCGTCGGGGGAACGGCGGTCAGCGGGCGCGATTACCGCGCGCTCTCCGGGACCGTGACAATACCGGCCGGACAGCCGACGGCGTCCATTGTCATCACGCCGCGCGACAATGGTGTCCGGGATGGAGGCAACACGGTCGAGGTCTATCTCGCTGACCGTCCGACTTACAATATCGCGACTCCCAACACCGCCCGACTCTTTATCGCCGACCGCGCCTTGCCGGTGGTCACTGTGACCGCTTCCGACGAGACCGCGGCCGAACCTTCGGACGCTGGCGAGTTGACGTTCACCCGGACGGGGGATGTCAGCCGCGAGTTGGTGGTCGACCTCAAGTGGGGAGGCAACGCCAAGCCCGTTGCGGATTACACCCCGATTTCGCGGATTCGGTTTCCGGCGGCCCAGAACCGGGTGATTGTCTCGGTGTCACCGGTGGATGACCGGTTGCGCGAGGATCCCGAGTACATCGTGGTGACAATCCTGGCTGGAGCCGAGTACAACGTGGGTGCTCAGGATCAGGCCGCCATCGCGCTCAATGACGACGACGGCGGCTCAGCGCTCGCCGTCGGCTTCGACTTCCTGACATCGAGTGCGTTCGAAAGCGCCGGCGAGGCCTATCTTGCAGTCACCGTCACCGGGAATCCCGCCCAGGATCAGGACGTGACGGTCCAGTACAAGGTCACCGGCGGCACCGCAATCCCCGACGTTGACTATCCGCTGGTGACCTCGACGGGCCTGGTGGTTTTCCCGCACAATCCCAGCGGCGCCGAGGACAGCCGATGGATCGAACGGACCAAGCTGATCGCCCTGCCGATCAACGACAACCAGCTTCTCGAGCCGGATCGGACGATTGTGGTCACGCTCCTCGAACCTCCGTCATGGCTCAGCAACTGGCTGACGACCAACGATATCACACTCACCAACGAAGTGGGTGAGCCGATCACCACCAATGAAGTCGTCACGAATTACATGTTCGTTCCGATCCCCTTCAACGCCCAGTTCGACGTCTATAAGGCGCATACTCTGACCATCCTCGATGACGATTCCGCAATCGTGACGATCGAGGCGGGAGCGCCCCAGGTCGGCGAGGGGGATCCCGCGGGCACCTACTTCCGCATCCGACGCGAGGGCCCCACGAACCGAGTTCAGAGGGTCGTCCTCCAAACCTCCGGATTGGCCAGCAACGGCAGCGATTACCAGCCAATCCCCCCGGTGATCGAGATTCCGTTTGGCGAGGAATGGATCGATATTCCGCTCCTGACAGTGGACGACCCTGTTCAGGAGTTCATGGAAGACGTGACGGTGACGCTGGTCGACGTGCCCGGCGGGACGATCGGCGGACAGAGCAGCGCCACGATCCAGATCGTCGATAACGACGGCACGGTCGAGTTCGCTCAAACCGCCTACACCGCCTCCGAAAACGTCGGCACAGCCCGCATCCCGGTTCGCCGCACCGGTCACAACAACACCCCTCTGGTGGTCAATTACTCAGTCCTCGGAGTGACAGCCACGCCCGGAACCGATTTCGTGGCGACCAACGGCACGTTCACGTTCGCCCCAGGCGAGACTGTCTTCGACCTGCCCGTCGTCATCGTGGACGACCCGGCGGTGGAACCTGCCGAAACGGTGCGGCTCATCCTCACCAGCCTGGGGAACGGCGCCCCCATCGGTGGGCAGGCCTACGCCACGCTGACCATTCTCGATGACGACTCGTATGTCGAATTCGTGTCGGCCAATTACCGCGTCACCGAGAACGGGACGAACGCGGCCATCGCGCTGCGCCGGATCGGGGCGGTCGACAATCCGATCGAAGTCGACTTCGCCGCCACCAACGGCACGGCGGCCGATGGCATCGAGTTCGTGGCCACGAACTCTCCGATTGCGTTCGCGCCGGGTGTCACCAACGCAACCGTCCTGGTGCGCATCCTCGACAACACGCTGATCGAGACGAACAAGACCGTCCAATTGTCGCTAACAACCAACGCCGTCAGCGGCGGAATGGTCGGTCCTCAAGCCACGGCCTCGCTCGAGATCGCAAACGACGACTGCGCTCTCGAATTCGCCGCGAGCGAATACAGCGTGGATGAGTTCGCACGCGTCGTGACGCTGGACGTGCGCCGGATCGGCGGCTCGGTCAACGCCGTTTCAGTCGATTACACAACGACAAACGGGATCGCCCAGGCGGCCAAGGATTACGTCGCAACCGCGGGCACGCTCCGATTCGCCGGCGAAACAAACGTCGTCGTCCAGGGCGGTTCGGGCAGCTTTGTCCTCGAACCCGGCGAGACGAATAGGCAGTTCCAGGTCCGAGTCATCGACAACTCCGCCGGGGAAGGCAACCGGAGTTTTGGGGTTCTCCTCAGCAATCCCCGGGGCCCGGCTGCGGGGGCGCTCCCTCTCTCGACGATCCTGGGCGAGCAAGTGAACACGGTCGTCACCATCATCGACGACGAACTGCCGGGCAGCGTCGATTTCGCATTCAATCCGGGCTTGGGCGTCGATGGGCCGGTCAACGCCGTCGCCGTGCAGCCGGACGGCAAGATCGTGCTGGCCGGCGGATTCGCCACTGTCGACGGCACAGTCATGCCGCGTGTGGCCCGCCTGCACGAAGATGGCTACCTCGACAGCTTCTTCAATCCCGGCGCAGGTCCGAACGACACCGTCCACGCCGTCGCCGTCCAACCGGATGGCCGCATCCTGCTGGGCGGGGAATTCACCGCCTACAACGACGACAACGCGCCACGCATCGCCCGTTTGACGGCGGACGGCCTCATCGATTCCGGCTTCAATCCGGGCGCGGGGGCGAACCGCACAGTCCGCGCACTGGCTGTCGGGGCCAACGGCGCCATTGTGCTCGGCGGCGATTTTCTCACGGTCGGCGGCGTCAGCCGGCCCGGGTTAGCGCGTCTGATGGCCGACGGCTCACTCGATCAGACATTTGATCCGGGTGCGGGCGCGCCCGGAGGCGTCTTCACGGTCGCCATCCAGTCGGACGGGAAGGTGTTGGCCGGTGGGGTGTTCTCGAGTGCCGGCGGGGCCAATTACCCGTTCCTCGCCCGTTTCAATGCGGACGGCACTGTCGACCGGTCCTTCAACACGGGGACCGGGCCCGACGGGGCTGTGCGATCCATCGCGGTGGGCGTGGATGGCAAGGTTATCATTGGAGGGGCCTTTGTGAAGTTCAACAATGTGGACCGTGCCCGCATCGCCCGTCTCAACGCGGACGGATCGCTCGATGCCAGCTTCGATCCGGGCTCGGGCGCCAACCAGACCGTGTATGGCGTGGGCGTCCAGACCGACAGGAAGGTTGTGCTGGCCGGCGATTTCACCGAAGTGAGAGGCCAGTTCATGTCGCGCTATGCGCGCCTCAACCCCAACGGCACCGTGGACGACGGCTTCCTGATCTTCCAAGGGGCCGACGGGTTGATCCGGAGCCTGGCGCTTCAGTCCGACACGGCGCTCGTTGTCGGCGGCGACTTCGCCACGCTCAACGGCTTGCCGCGACGGGGCATCGGACGCGTGCACGGTGACGAGAAGTTCATCCTCAGCAGGATCCAGTTCTCTTCCGCGGCCTATCGCGTGGTTGAAGACCAGGGGCCGGCCACCATCACGGTCGTCCGCAGCGGCGACCTCGACGCGCCGGCACAGGTCGATTTCCTCACCACCGGCGGCTCGGCCATCCCGGGCCTCAATTACCAGCCCACCAACGGCACGCTTCTGTTCCTGCCCGGTGAGACGGAGAAGACCTTCGAGGTCCAGGCCATGGACGACCATGCCGCCCGCGGCAATGTGACCGTCGGGCTTGTCTTGACCAATCTGCCGTCGGGCTACGCGCTCAACGCCCAGTTGACGTCGGTCCTGACCATCGAGGACAAGGAGAGCGTCCTCGCCTTCAGCAGCGCCAATTACTCTGTCCTCAGATCCGAAAGCGAGGCCACCATCACCGTCGTCCGAACCGGCCCCAGCACGAACGCGACGAGTATCGAGTACGTGAGCCAGGACGATACCGCCCAGGCGGGCATCGATTATCTGCCCGTCAGCGGCACGTTGGTCTTCGACCCCGGTGTCGCGCTGCAGACCTTCACGGTCCCGATTCTCACCAACAGTATCGCCGACGAGCCCAGGACCCTCGTTCTGGCCCTCACCAACGCCGGCAGCGGCGCCGTGCTCGGCGCCCTTAGCAACGCCGTGCTGTCGATCGTGAATGAGGTCGTCGAGTTCTATAGCCTCAACCTCACCCCGCCGGTCGGCGGTTCCGTGACTCCCGGCTCGGATCAGTACCCTGCCGGCTCGTCCCAGATCCTCACCGCCACGCCGGATGAGGACTACCGGTTCGACGGCTGGGAAGGGACGACCAACACGCCCGCGAATCCGCTTCAGATCGTGATGAACCGCAACTACACACTGACCGCGCGGTTCGTTCCCACCAAGACCACATACTCCTTCGAGCCTCCGTTCCAGGCCGCCGATCTCGCGGCGCCTCCCTGGGCGAACTCGACAACGGCCCCGTGGCAGTTGCAGTCCGTGTCTGCCGCCGGCGGGCGGTACGCCCTGCGTTCGGGTGTGATCGGCAACAGCCAGGAGACTCGTCTCGAGTTGACGGCCCGCACCCGCGCGGGCGCGGTGTCCTTCATGGTCCGCCTGAGTTCGGAAGCCAATTGGGATTTCTTTGAGGTCTACCTCAACGGGGTGCGGCTGCAACGCTGGTCCGGCGACCTGCCTTGGCAGAGCTGCCAATTCAATGTTCCCGCCGGCGTCAACCGGTTCACCTGGCGTTACGTCAAGGACGCCAATTTCAATTTCGGACTGGATGCCGCGTTCATTGACGACCTCTACCTCCCGCTGGATATTCCGGACCCGACGCCCGTCGAGCCCGTGCTGTCCGTTGCGGGTTTCAACGACGGTGTCATGACCATCAAGCTCGAGGGCCGCCGGGGCGTCACCTACGTCCTCGAAGCGAGCGACGATTTCAAGGCCTGGACACCGATCGGCACCGAGACACTCCAAGCCCCCAGCGCGCTGTTCTTCGACACGGTCGACAGCAATCGCCCGGCACGCTTCTATCGCGCTTTGGCGCCCGATTGATCAACGTCCGTCCGGGACCAGGCAAGTCGGATCGGGCGCTGCGCGCGTGAGGCGCAGCGCCGCGGCGGTCGGTCGCGGTTTTTCAGTGCTTTTCCGTGCGGCTCTGTGGCAGATTGCACACACGATGATACTCACGCCTGCCGAACTCGAGAGCCTGGTGAACGCCCAGCACCGGGCGCCTCACGATTTGCTCGGAATGCACTCGCTGGGGGACGGCTCCGGCGTTGTGGTGCGTGCCCTGCTGCAGGACGCTGCTCAAATCGAGATCGTGCCTACGATCGAGAAGGATAGGCCGTCTTTCACCCTGGCCAGGCTGCACGAAGCCGGGTTGTTCGAGGGGGCCTCCGACAAGAGCAAGAAGGTCTACGCATACGACTTGGTCGTCACGGACTTCGCCGGCCACCGCCGCCAGATGCGCGATGCCTATTCGTTTCTTCCAACCTTGGAGGAGATCGACCTGTTCCTTTTTAACCAGGGAAACGAGCGGCGCCTGTATGACAAGCTCGGCGCGCATCAGCGCGTCCTCGATGGCGTGCCGGGCGTCGGGTTCGCTGTCTGGGCTCCGAATGCGCAGGCGGTCAGCGTGGTGGGGGATTTCAACCGCTGGGACGGACGGTACCATCCCATGCGTTTGTTGGGGGTGTCCGGGGTTTGGGAGCTCTTCATCCCGGGCCTGGACGAGGGCGTGCATTACAAGTTCGAGGTGCGCAATGCCCACGGACTGCCCGTGCTCAAGGCCGACCCCTTTGCCACGCGCTTCGAGGTGGCGCCCAAGAACGCCAGCCTCGTCTGGAACACGCGCAAGTTTGCCTGGACCGATGACGCCTGGATGGAGCGGCGGCGCCAGTGCAATCCGTTTCAATCGCCCCTCTCCATCTACGAAGTCCACCTTGGATCATGGCGCAAGCAGGCCGTCGGCCAGTCACTCGGTTACCGCGACCTGGCCAGCCCCCTCGTTGACTACGTCCAGCGGATGGGGTTCACGCATGTCGAGTTCCTTCCCGTGGCGGAGCATGCCTACTACCCAAGCTGGGGATACCAGGTCACCGGCTTCTACGCGCCGACCAGCCGCTACGGCGCCCCCGAGGACTTTCAATACCTCGTCAACGCCCTCCACGCGGCCGGCATCGGCGTGATCGTCGATTGGGTGCCTGCCCACTTCCCCCGCGATGACTGGGCCCTCGCTCGTTTCGACGGAACCGCCCTCTACGAGCATGAGGATCCGCGACAGGGAGCTCACCAGGACTGGGGCACGTACGTCTTTAACTTCGGCCGCCACGAAGTCCGGAATTTCCTCACGGCCAACGCACTCTTCTGGTGCGAGCGATACCATATCGATGGCCTTCGCGTGGATGCCGTGGCGTCCATGCTCTACCTCGATTACTCGCGCAAGGAAGGCGAGTGGATCCCCAACCGCTTCGGGGGACGGGAAAACCTGGAAGCGATTGAATTTCTCAGGGAGTTCAACCACATCATCCATACCGAGCACCCCGGCGTCTTGACGATTGCCGAGGAATCCACCGCCTGGCCCCAGGTGACCCGGCCTCCCTATCTCGGCGGACTCGGCTTCAGCTTCAAGTGGAACATGGGCTGGATGCACGACACGCTCGGCTACTTCCGCCGGGATCCCGTCTTCCGCAAGTATCACCAGAACGATCTCACGTTCGCGATGCTCTATCACCACCACGAGAACTTCATCCTGCCCCTGTCCCACGATGAGGTCGTGCACGGCAAGGGCTCCCTCCGCGGACGCATGCCCGGCGACGACTGGCGGGGCTTCGCCAATCTCCGCGCGCTGCTCGCCTACCAATGGCTTTTCCCGGGCAAGAAACTCGTGTTCATGGGGGCGGAAATCGGCCAGAAGAACGAGTGGGACGCCAATAGCCAGGTGGATTGGTGGTTGCTCGAAGCGGGCCCCTACCATGTCGGCGTGCAGCGCTTCCTCAGCGATCTCAACGGCGTGTACCGCAAGTACGCCGCCTTCTGGGAAGGCGACCACGATCCCCAAGGCTTCCAGTGGATCGATTGCGCAGACCATGAGAATTCCGTCCTCTCCTTCCTCCGCCGCCCACTTGGCTCGGGCCGCGAGTTCGTGGTCGTCCTGAACCTCACACCCGTCGTCCGCGGAAACTACCGTATCGGCCTTCCGCGGGGCGGGTTCTGGACCGAGGTGCTCAACAGCGACGCGACAGCCTACGGAGGCAGCAACCAGGGAAACGCCGGCGGCGTCCATGCGGAATCCATCCCAGCCCATCAACAGCAGTTCTCCGCCCGGTTGACGCTCCCGCCGCTCGGCGTGGTCGTGCTCGGCTCCGATGAACCTTAGCATTTTGGGGTTCCCTTGCCTCTGCCCTTTCGATAGCGTCACGACTTCATGGCTCCCCTCGATGCCCGGCGGATTGCGCCTGAGGCGCTCAAGCTGCCCGCGCGGCAGGCTGCGGCGCTCCTGCCGCAGGCGCAGCTCTGCTTTCGCATTGCGTTCGCCGCGGCGATCGTGAGCGGCATCGTCTGCTTGAGCGCCGTGCTCTCCGGACATGGCTCGAGCGGCGTCGGACGCTGGTCTGCCGGCGCCCTCTTCGTCTTTTCAAGCTTCGCCATTCTCGGTTGCCTGGGCCACCGCCTGCCTCCGCAAAACCTGTGCGCTGTCCTGCTCGTCTCCTGGGCCAGCGCATCTCTTGCCCTCACGCTCGCCGTCAAGTCCCATGTCTTCCTGGACGCAGTGACTTATGCCGAGGGATTCGGCCCCCGCATGCTCGGCATCGTGCCATGGCAGTTGCCCTTCCTCTGGCTTGCCCTGGTGCTCAGCAGCCGCGAGACCGCCCGGCTCATCCTCCGCCCCTATCGACGCGATCCCCACTACGGATACTGGCTGATCGGCGTTGCCACCCTGCTGGTCCTGGGCGTGGATCTGGCCTTGCAGCCGTTTGCGGTGCGCGTGGCCGGATGGTGGCAATTCGAAACAGCACCCGGAGCCTCGAATTGGCTGGGGGTCCCCTGGGTGGTGTTCCCCACCAATATCGTTCTGACGCTCCTCGTGCTCCTCTTCGTCAGCCCCTGGCTCATCGCCAAACGCGCCATCCCAACCGCCCGAAACCTTTGCCCGCTCATGGTCTGGCTCCTCCTCAACCTCTGCCTTCTCATCGGAAGCACGATGGCCGGACTCTGGCTCGCAATGGCCGCGTCCCTGGCGGGAATGGCCGCCGCTGTCTTCTTCACACAGCGCGCCCGTGCGGCGTTTCCGGCGCTGCCCGAAGAGGCCGCGAAAAGCTGACCGGCCATCCCCCGACCAATCCCGAACCTCAGCCCGGCCTCATTGCGTTGGACTCCGCTTGGTTAACCGCAGCTTGCTCACGCGCGGGCCGTCGGTCTCCTCGACGCGAAGTTCGTAACAACCGAGTGTGAGAGTATCGCCCGGCTTTGGAAAGCCGCCCAACCGCTGCGTGACGAGACCGCTGGTGGTTGTGATCCCCTCCTCCCGCAGCGGCGCTCCGACCAGATCGGACAGCTCGTGCAAAGGCAGGATCCCATCGACCTCCCATGTCTGGTCGCTCGTCTGGACAAAAAGGGGCTTCTCCTGGTCGAATTCGTCCTGGATCTGCCCGACCAATTCCTCGAGCAGGTTCTCCAAAGTCACCATCCCCACAGTGCTCCCATGCTCGTCCACCACGATCGCCAGGTGCAGCCGCCGATCGAGAAACAAACCCAAGACACGCTCGAGCCGCGCCGTCTCCGGCACGTAGATCAGCTTGCGCGCCACCGCTCGCAATTCGCCGCCTGTGCGCGCCTTGTGCCGGGACGCGTAAAGATCCTTAATGTGAACAACACCCACTGTCCGGTCCAAATCTCCATCCTCGCAGAGCGGGAATCTCGAGTACCGGCTGCGCTCGGCGATCTCGATGCACTCCGTCAGACTGCCGCGTGTGTCGAGGCCTGTGATTTCGCGTCTCGGTCTCATGACCTCGCGCACAATGCGCTGGCGAATATCGAGCGCATTGAGCACCAGGTTCCTGCTCAAAGGCGTCTCCCCGCTCCGGGACGTCACCGTGGAAATGAGCAGCCGCAACTCTTCCTCGGAATGGCCGTACTCCGATTCGCTCGACGGCGCGATCCCAAGCTTGCCCAGGATCCACCCCCGCGACCGGTTCAGAATCCAGATGAACGGCCATGCCAGGTAGTAGAACATCTCCAGCCAGCGCGCCGTCCAAAGCGCGACCGCCAAAGTCTTGCGGATCGCCAGGGACTTGGGCACCAGTTCGCCCACCACAATCAGCAGAAACGTGCTGACCAAAAACCCGACTGAAAACTCAACCGTCGTTCGAACCGCCGGCGACTCGACCACCAGCGTCTGAAACACCGGACGCAGCAACGCCTCGAACACCGGCTTCACCATCGCCCCCGTCGCAATCCCGCACAGCGTGATGCCGATCTGAACGGTGCTGATGCAGGACTCGAGATTCGTCGCCAAACGCCGGGCGATGCGGGCCCGCCGATGCCCCTTCGCCACCAGAGCATCCAACTGCGTCCCCCGCAGCCTGACAAACGCAAACTCGGCGGCAACGAAAAAGCCGTTCAGAAAAACCAGGCCGAGGACAGCCAGAAGCTTGAGCAACGTCAGACTGTATCCCTCGTTGGTCATCTCACCAACTCACCTCCCCAAAGATGTGGCGAAGAATGTCGTGCAACGTCACGATCCCAGCTTCCTTCCGGTTCCGATCCAGCACGATGGCAATGCGCTGGCCCGACTGCCGCAAGCGCTGGAGAGCCACTTCGAGCCGCGCCGATTCCTCGAGGTAAAGCGCTGGTTGCAGGAATGCGCCAACCGGTTTGCTTTCATCCAAATCATTCTGGTAAAGAGAGTTGCGCAACGTCACGATCCCGACAATCCGCCCGCTGGCCGGATCCTTCACCGGCATCCGATTCAACCCCGTCTCGCGGCACACCTTGAAAACCTCCGTGATCGGTGTCGTCGTCGTCACCGTGACCACCTTGCTCAGCGGAGTCCCCACAGCCCCAACGGTGAGATTCTGAAGATCCAACACGCGATTGACCATCGTGCGCTCTTCCTTGGTCAGCGCATGCGAGCTTTCCTGCATCAAATACCGCAGCTCCTCTCGGTTGGCAAAAAGCCGCCCCGTGAACCGGTGGCCGCCGGTCGACTTCAGGAGAACCTCCGCCAGCCAGGCGACCATCGCTACCAGTGGCGCCAAGGTGAGGTGGATCACGCGGAAGAGCCGGGCCAGACCCAGGCAGAGCCGGTTCGAATACTGGCGAAACAACATCTTGGGCAACAGATCGGCCAGTGCGTAAATGAGAAACACGGCAGCCGCGAGCGCCAGCCAGAGCCACACCCCTCCCGCCAGCCAGCGATGCAGATACAGGAACGTCAGGCCCACAAGCAGAAACTCCGCCAGGGTGCTGCCAACCAGAATCGTCCATAGAAACTGCTCCGGCTGCTCCAGAAACTGATGCAGAATGCGCGCCGAAGTGCTGCCCGCGCGCATCTGTTGCCGGATGCGCAGCCGGCTCAGGGCGAATACACCCGCTTCCATCCCCGAAAACAGAAACAGCAGGGCCGCCACCAGCACCAACAACAGCATGGTCCAGACGTGCCCCATCAGATCGCTGCCCCTCCTGTCTTCTTGATATCCTCGACCACCAACTCCCGCACGCGTCGATCGTCCACCTGCGTCGCTCTCAGCCGCAGATTCCCGAACCGCACCGCATGCCCGGCAGGCGGCACCACCTCGGCCAGCGCCACAAGAAGTCCGCCCATCGTGTCCACATCCGGCACTTGCCCCAAGTCGGGGTACTCCCGACGGAAATCCTCCAGGCGCATGGTGCCGTTCACCCGCCACCGGCCCGGCCCCAGCCGTTCCACGACGAAACCCTCCGCCTCGCCTTCTCCCTGAATGCGCCCCACCATCGACCCGAGAATGTCCTCCGTCGTCACCAGCCCCGACGTGCTCCCGTATTCGTCCACCACGATGGCCACACCGCGTCTCTGCCGTTGCAGGCTCTGCAACAGTTGCAGCAGGTTCGTGGTCTCTGGCACGAAAGACGGAAAGTCAACGATCTCGGAAAGATCCGCCTCCGGATTCAGCAGCAGATCCCTGGTGTTGAGAATCCCGGCAATGGTGTCAGGGGTCTCGTCGTAAAGCGGCAGACGCCGGTGCTTGTAGCGCCGGGCGGCCGCGATCATCTCGGAGACCGGCAAGTCGTCCGGCAGCGCGTGCATTTGCGCTCGGGGGCGCATGACGTCCTGCGCCGTGTGGCGATCCAGATTGATGATCTGCAGGATGATCTCCTTCTCCGACTGCGCCAACGCACCCTGCTGGAAACCGAGTTCGAGCAACTCGGCGTATTCTTCGTCTCCCCCTGTCACAGGCAACCGCATCGACTCCGGCACGGTCCATCGCAACACCTGAGTGTTCGATTCACGGGCCAACCAATGCAGAGGACGGGTGAGTGTCTGCAGCAACGCCATCGGACCCGCCACCCGCAGCGCCCAAAACTGAGGCGATCGCACCGCCAGGGTCTTGGGGATCACCTCGCCTCCAACCAGAATCAAACCCAAAACGCCAAACGACGTCGCCAAAGGCGGCCATTCCTCGTTGAGCACCACCCACAGCCCCAAACTCACCAGCCCGGCGCTCGCAAACGTGTTCCCCAGAACGATCGTCGCCAGCAGATCCTGCGGTGTCGCCAGCAGGCCTGCCACCACCCGCCCGCGCTCCCCCTCCCGCTCGGCCAGTTGCTCGGTCTGCCACTTCCCCAGGGTGAATAGAGCCGTCTCCGCCAGTGCGAACGCAAAACTCGCACCGGCGAAAAGAAGAAAGCCCGCAATCACCAGTATGGGCAGCGCTAACATCGCCCCGAGTATGCCTGCGTGAACTTGTGCCCACAAGCCCCAGCAACCGTCCTTCTGTCCCCACCACGGCCACTTCATGTATTGGTCCTGGCAGCGACGCCCCCCGGCTCAGCAGTTCTCATTTTGCGTGCAGGGGCTTGACGCCGGGTGAGGGCACCCGGCCTACAGCATCGAAGAATGCAGCGGTTGTAGGCCGGGTCCCCCGACCCGGCGCCCTGAGCGATCTCAAAACGAGAACCGCTGCCCCCGGCTATCTGACGATTGCCGGGAGGCCGGCCTCTCAGGTACGCTCGATCTCGTGAGTGCGTTGAATCCATGCCTCGCCCTCTCTTTCTCTATGTGTATGAACCGATTGAAGCAAGCAGCCTGGACCGCGGATGCGTTGTTGGAATTGGGTCGGGGTTACCAGGCCGCGGCAGTTTTTGCGGCCGGAGCCGAGTTGGAACTGTTCGATGCCCTCGATGGCAAAGATCGGACCGCGTTGGAGCTGGCGCGCGTACTTCGATGCGATTGTCGCGGCCTGGGTGTGCTTTTGGACGCGCTGACGGCGCTGCGGCTTTTGGAGCAGGAAGGCGGTCACTACTCCCTGCCGGCCGGCGTGCGCGAGTTTCTGACCAGGGACGGCTCACGGAGCCTTCTGGCGATGTCCCAGCATCAGGCCAACTGCCTGCGCAACTGGGCGCAGTTGGCCCGGGTGGTCAAGAGCGGTCGACCGGCACGGCGGATTGCGAGCATTCGCGGGGCGGATGGCGATGCGGCGTCGTTCATCGGTGCCATGGACAACATCTCGGGTCCCGTTGCCGACCGGGTCATTCGGTCGGTGCGCCCGCTGCGTTTCGGGCGTCTGCTTGATGTGGGCGGTGCCTCAGGCACCTGGACGATGGCTTTTCTCAGGGCATGTCCCGCGGGTCGGGCGACGCTGTTCGATTTGCCGCATGTGATTCCCATGGCTCGGCGCCGTCTGGCTGCCGCCCGGATGAACCGCCGCGTCCGATTGGTTGCGGGGGATTACATGACCAACCCGTTGCCGGGCGGGGCGGATCTCGCCTGGGTCAGCGCCATCGTGCACCAGAATTCGCGCGCTGAGAATCGGGCAATGTTCGCCGAGGTCTTTCGAGCGCTCGATGTTGGCGGGCGCATCGCCATTCGGGATATCGTGATGGAACCAAGCCGCACCCGGCCGATTGCGGGGGCCTTGTTCGCGATCAACATGCTGGTGGCGACGTCCGGTGGCGGCACGTTTACCTTCGATGAGATCCGTGAGGACCTCGAATCGGCCGGGTTCACCCGCGCCAGGCTGGCGGTGCGCGACCCTGGGATGAACTCGATCGTCGTGGCGGAGAAGATGGACGGCGATTGAGGGCTGTCTTACTTTTCCCTGGCCTTCAATTCTTCGGGCGAGCGGGGCGGAGCGATCCGGGCGAACAGATCGGCTGGCCAACTCCCCAGGCGCGCGAAGCCCTCGGTCTCCGGTTGTTTGTACTGCACATACGCCTGGACCCGGCCCTGGGTGGTGTAACTGGCTGCCTCGCCATCCTTGCCCGGGGTGAGCACGCTATACCCCGCCAACATGCAATCCTCCAGATCGACATGCAGACGCCCCTCCGGCCGATGTCCCTGCGTGCAGATGATGCCGCTGGATTTGGCGCCCATTTCCGGCTGGGTGAAATTCAGGACAATCAGGCGGCAGCGCAGGAGTCGGGCGCGGGCGCAATAGCTGGCGTAGGAGAGCCCGACTGCATTGTCGGGGTGGACCATCGTGCAATCCTCGAACATAACGTGGGGTTGGCCTGGCATCGACTTCTCCCAACCTCCAACCAGCACCGCTGCGGTGTCGCCCACCCAGTCCAGGCCCAGGAAGTAGCAGCGGCGGAACACGCTTGGCTCGCCGGCGCGCACGGTCGGATAACAGATTCCGCCGCCGAACGCCCGGCCTATGCCCACACAGTCCTCGACCAAAACGGTGAACCCTTCTCCGCTCTTGTCGGTCAGATCCCAGAACAGCCCGCCGTCACCCCCGGCCACGTAGAGGTTGCGGAAGACCCACCGATCGCAGGCGAGGCTCGAGAATGTCCTGGCGTTGTTCCCGCCCGGCCAGTTCCGGTCCGAGGCCGCGAAGGAACTCCACCAATCCCAACTCTTGAAGCCCTTCTCCGGGTCGCCGGAATCGGCCAGCACCCAGCCCTTGGCGCCGGACCCGAGCCGTCCGTCGAAATCCCCGACCAACGCGTTGTAGGCCCCGCGGGCTCCTTGAAAGGCGGGCGCCAGATTGGCTTCGGTGTATCTGTCGGGCCGGACGATGACGCGGTGGCCGCCTTCGGTGTCGGGCACGGCGGAGAGCGCGGCCTGGACCGAGTGGAATGCCTTCGCCCAACTGCTGCCATCCGAATTGTCCCCCAACTTGGAGACATAGAGCGTTGTTCCGTGGCGCCCGGAGTAATCCTCCGCCGTTGGATCCCACGACGCTGCGCCGCCTTCAACCACCAGGAACAGGGCGAATGCCCATCCGATGAGACTGCGAGCGGACTGCCGGCGCCGCGGTGCGAGTGGAGGAAATGGCCTGTGCGGATGCAGAGTCGCGTTCATGCGGGCCAGTCACTCACAGTGTGGGGATGGGTGGAAAGACAAAACTGGCGGACGACTGACACGCGGT
>CAYPUR010000022.1:11704-32501 GCA_964413865.1 uncultured Verrucomicrobiota bacterium | reverse complement strand
GTTCTCAAGAGAAGTCAGCATGCAGGCTAGGACTCGAAGACAAGCTCGCCTTTCTTGAACTCGACCCGCACGCGGCTGCGATCGGCAATCGAGCCGGCGATGATCTGGCGGGAGAGCGGGGTCTCGATCGCGCGCTGCAGGAAGCGCTTGAGCGGGCGCGCGCCATACACCGGGTCGTACCCCTCGCGGGCGAGGTGTTCCTTGGCGGCGTCGCTGAGGTCCAGATCGATGCGGCGATCCGCCAGCCGGGCGCGCAGGAGCGCGAGCTGGAGCTCGACGATCTTCTTGATGTCTTCGAGCGTAAGCGGCTTGAACAGGACGGTGTCGTCGACGCGGTTGAGAAACTCGGGGCGGAAATGGCGGCGGAGTTCAGCCATGACCTCGCGCCGGATGCCTTCCTGGATTTCGCCCGACGCGCTGGCATTCTCGATGAGGAGAGGGCTGCCGAGGTTCGAAGTCATGATGATGATCGTGTTGCGGAAATCGACCGTGCGGCCCTGGCTGTCGGTGAGCCGTCCGTCATCGAGGATTTGCAGGAACATGTTGAAGACGTCGTGGTGGGCCTTTTCGATCTCGTCGAAGAGCAGGACGCAATAGGGCCGGCGCCGCACGGCCTCGGTCAATTGGCCGCCTTCCTCGTAGCCGACGTAGCCCGGCGGGGCCCCGATCATGCGGGACACGGCGTGTTTCTCCATGTACTCGCTCATGTCGAGGCGCACGACGTTCTCCTCGCTGTCGAAGAGCGACTCGGCCAGCGCGCGGGCCAGCTCGGTCTTCCCCACGCCCGTTGGCCCCAGAAAGATGAACGAGCCGATGGGCCGCTTGGGATCCTTGAGGCCGGACCGTGCGCGGATGACGGCATCGGCCACGGCCTGCACGGCTTCGTCCTGGCCAATCACGCGCTGATGCAGGATCTGGTCGAGGCGCAGGAGCTTGTCCCGTTCCCCTTCGAGCAGGCGCGCCACCGGGACGCCGGTCCAGCGTGACACGACCTCGGCGACCTCGTCGGGCGTGACTTCTTCCTGGAGCAGGCGGGGGCCGCGCGCGGCGTCGGCGACCTTGGCCTCGAGGTCCTTGAGTTGCCGCTCCAGGCCGGGCAGCGTGCCGTACTTGTACTCGGCCACGCGCGTCAGGTCGCCCTGCCGCTGGGCCTTCTCCATTTCGTTGCGGGCGACCTCGATGGCCTCGCGAAGCTTCTGGATGCCGCCCAGGGCATTCTTCTCGCCCTCCCATTGGGCGCTGAAGGTGTCGCGCTGGCTTTTGACCTCGGCAATTTCCTTCTCGAGCGCGGCCAAGCGGTCCTTCGAGGCCTGATCCTTCTCCTTGCGCAAGCCCTCCCGCTCGATCTCGAGCTGCATGAGGCGGCGCTGGAGGCCTTCGAGTTCCTCGGGCATCGACTCCATCTCGGTCCGCAGTTTGGCCGCGGCTTCATCGATAAGGTCGATCGCCTTGTCGGGCAGGAAACGGTCCGTGATGTACCGATGCGACAGTTGCGCGGCGGCGACGAGGGCGCCGTCCTGGATGCGGACGCCGTGGTGCAATTCGTAGCGTTCACGCAGGCCGCGCAGGATGCTGATCGTGTCCTCGACAGTCGGCTCGGTGACCATCACGGGCTGGAAACGGCGTTCGAGCGCGGCGTCTTTCTCGATATGCTTGCGGTACTCATCGAGCGTGGTGGCCCCAATGCAGTGCAGCTCGCCGCGGGCCAGCATCGGCTTGAGCATGTTGCCGGCGTCCATCGCCCCCTCGGCCTTGCCGGCGCCGACGACCGTGTGGATCTCGTCGATGAAGAGAATGACCTGTCCCTGGGCCTTGGAGACCTCCTGGAGGACGGCCTTGAGGCGCTCCTCGAATTCGCCGCGGAACTTGGCCCCGGCGATCAACGCGCCGAGATCCAGAGCCACAATCCGCTTCTCCTTGAGGCTGTCCGGGATGTCGCCCGCCACGATGCGGCGGGCCAGACCCTCGACGATGGCGGTCTTGCCCACGCCCGGTTCGCCGATCAACACCGGGTTGTTCTTGGTGCGGCGGGACAGGACCTGAACGCAGCGGCGAATCTCGCTGTCGCGCCCGATGACCGGATCGAGCTTGTTCTGCTGAGCGAGGCGGGTGAGATCGCGTCCGTACTTCTCGAGGGCTTCGTACGTCGCCTCGGGGTTGGCACTGGTGACGCGCTGATTGCCCCGCACCTCCGTCAGGGCCTTGAGAAAGCCTCCCCGCGTCACGCCCAGCGCCTTGAAGATGCGGCCGATCCCGCTCGACTCCGGCTCGGAGAACAGGGCAAGCACCAGATGCTCGACGCTCACGTACTCGTCCTTGAGCTTGCGCGCTTCGTCCTGGGCGTGAACCAGGGCCTTGTTCAGGCGCTGGGTGACGTAGACGCCCTGGCCGGGCGCCGTGCCCCCGCTGACGCGCGGCAGCCGGCCCAGCTCCTCTTCAATTTTCGCCCGCAGGAGATCGGGCGAGATCTGGATTCGCTCGAACAGCCGGGGCACAAGGCCGCCCTCCTGTTCGAGCAGGGCCAGGGCCAGATGCTCGACGTCGACGGCCTGGTGTTGATGCCGCGTTGCCAGGGTCTGCGCCTCGGCGAGCGCGGCTTGGGATTTCTCGGTGAATTTGTTCAGGTCCATGGTCACTTGCTTCTTGGGTCAAATCGGGATTCGCGGGCCAACTGCTGCCATAAGGCTCTCTCGGACGCGCCGACCTCGCCCGGCACCTGGATCGCGAGGACAACATACAGGTCGCCGCGTCCGCCGTCCGCAACGCGCGGCAGCCCGTGGCCGCGCACGCGGAGCTGCTGCCCAGAGGCGGCGCCGGGCGCGATGCGGAGCGACACCCGCCCGTCGAGGGTGGGAACGGACACAGTCGCGCCGAGCACGGCTTCCCACGGAGCCAGGTCGAGATCGTGGTACAAGTCGTGACCCTCGACCCGGAAATCGGGATGAGCCGCCAGGCGCACCCGCAGGTAGAGATCGCCGGCGCCGCCTCCGCCGATGCCTGTTTCGCCCCGGCCAGCCAGGCGAATGAGCTGGCCTTCCCGCACGCCAGGAGGGATCCGCGCTTTGATGGTCCGCGATTCCGACCGTCCGGTGTGCGGGTTGGTCCAGCGCAACGAGATGGAGCGCACTGAACCACGCAGGACTTCCTCCAAAGTGACAAGAATGCTCCCCTCGACGTCCGCGCCCCGCTCGGCGGCGGTATCGGCTTCGGTCTCGACTCCGAAACCGTCGGCCTCAGATTCGCGGAAACCGCTGGACTGGCGAAACCGCCCGGACTGGCCAAAGAACTGCTCGAAGAAATCGCTGAACCCGGTGCCGCCAAAACGGAACTCGAACGGCGAGCCGCGTCCGGATGCGCTCCCGCTCCCGCGGCCGCCTGGCTGCCAGCCCGGCGGCGGTCGAAACTCGGCCCCGGCTCGCCAGTTGGCGCCAAGGCGATCATATTTCTTCCGGTTGTCAGGGTTGCCGAGGACCTCGTACGCCTCGTTGATCTCCTTGAACCGCTCTTCGGCGCCGCGCTTCTCCTTGGCCACATCCGGGTGGTGCTGGCGCGCCAGACGGCGAAACGCACTCTTAATCTCGGCGTCGCTCGCTCCGCGCGGGACACCCAGCGTCTGATAGTAATCTTTGAATTTAACAGCCATCGGCGTATCGCCCGAACCGGATCGGGCGCGAGCCGTGGTCTGCCGACTCGGCCTTCGCACCCGCCATTATCCACTCACAGGCAACCGCAAGAATACCGAATCCTCAACGAATTTCCAGTCGGACTCAATCGCCCCCCTCCCCCGCGCCGATCGAACGCGTGGCGGATTCGGCAGACCGCCTTCACGCTCCGGGCCCTCGGACAACGATAATCAGAACCATGCTGTTCCTGCTTCAGTCAGTCACTCGATGCCCGGCTACGAGTCACTCCAACAATCGCCCCAGCGGGATCGCCCAGAGACGTTCGTCCAGTTTCGCGGCTTCCTTGCCGTTGTAAGCGAGCACGGCGGCGGCACAAGTCGGCGTCCTCTTTTGAAACGCCCGCAGTCCGGACAAATCGCTTTCGCTCCATCGAGTCGCTGCTTTCACTTCGATCGCAAACACTTTGCGCCCCAGTTCGATGACGAAGTCCACCTCATGCCTCCCTTGCTCGTGCCAGTAACCCATCTGCGCCTGGGGCAGATGCGCCTCGAGCAGCGCGGCGAGATTCCGTGCGACATACGTTTCGAACAGCGCACCCCGCAGCAGATCCCCGCCACCCGGTTCAAGCGTGGTGATGCCCGCCAGATGCGCGGCCAAGCCGCTGTCGGCGAAATAGAGCTTGGGCGCCTTAATCAACCGTGAACTTCGATTCTTCATGAACGGCGGCAGGCGATGGATGAGAAACGACGCCTCGAGCAAATCGAGATAGCGGCCCGCCGTCACAGCATTGAGCTTGGCATCGCGCGCCAGCGTGCTGACGACCAGCACCTGCCCCGTCCGCAGGGCAGCCAGTTGCGCCAGCGTGCGAAAAGCGACCAGGTCGGTGATCTGCGACAGTTGCCGCACGTCGCGCTCTACATAAGTCTGCACGTAACCGCGAAACCACTCGTCCGCACCGTCCTCCGGGCCGAGGCACGCGGGCGGCAGGCCGCCGCGCAAGACTTCACTTTCAGTCACCGGGTCGGTCTTGCCTTTGGGCTGCGTCGGCCCATTGAGGAACTTCGCCAGAAAAGGTTCCTGGCCGGTTTCGCCCCGCTGCTCGCGCCGGGTCATGGGCTGCAAAGTGAAATAACTGGCGCGGCCCGCCAGCGTTTCAGCCACATGGCCGAGCAACGCCAGATTGGCCGAACCGGACAGGATGAATCGTCCCGGCTGACGCTCTTCGTCCACGCTGCGCTTCAACACCACGAGCAATTCCGGGCAACGCTGCACTTCGTCAAGAATCGCTGCGCTTTCCAGAAGCGATTCGGGATTGGCCCGCGCCGCCGCCAGCGTGCCGAAGTCGTCGAGCGTGCGGTAGGCGCGGCCACCGGCGAGCCCCGCTTCGTTCTGGAGCAACGTGCTCTTGCCGGTCTGTCGCAGCCCGGAAAGCACGAGCACCGGCAACCGCCGCAGCGCCCGTTCCAGCCGCGGCGTGATTTCACGGGCAAGGTAGCCTGTCATAATGCGACATCTCATAGTGACATTATGACATTGCGTCAAGAGGCGAACAGGGCTGTCTGTCCCTGCCATCACACCGCGACCCGCGCCCGGCGGCCGTCACACAGGGTGGACCATTCGCGCGGCGGTTCACCGTGCACCTGACACGCGTTTTGGCGAGGCTTTGCCTCAGACCGGCGAGGCGTGTGAGCGGCTCGTGGCCGCCCAGCGCAGATGAGTTGCTCACGCCCCGCCTCGGTCTGAGGCGCAGCCTCGCTGAACCCCTGCGCGAGTAATGGAGCGCAACACACACCATGAACATCCGGCATTGCCTGCGGGATATTCGTGATCTAGAATGCCTTCATGATCAATCGCAGAACGGACATCGCTCTTGTCCGGACCGCCTTGAGGCGCAGCCGCGTGGTCGCGCTGCTCGGCCCGCGCCAGTGCGGCAAGACCACGCTTGCCCGTGAGTTTGTCCCGGCCGATTCGATTTGCTACTTCGACTTGGAGGATCCCGCCAGTCTGGCTCGCCTCGCGGAGCCAGACACTGCATTGCGTCCGCTCAAACGACTGGTGGTCATCGACGAGATCCAGCGCCGCCCCGATCTTTTCCCGCTGCTGCGCGTGCTGGCTGATCGGAAACCGCTGCCGACGCGATTCCTCATCCTCGGCAGCGCCTCACCGGACTTGCTCAGGCAATCCTCGGAGACCCTTGCTGGCCGGCTTGAAACCGTGCTGCTGGAAGGCTTCCGTCTGGCTGACCTCGGCGTGGCGGCACAAGCCCGTCATTGGCTGCGCGGCGGTTTTCCCCTGTCTTTCACCGCGCGCATGGAGGCCGACTCGATGGCGTGGCGGCGGCAGTTTCTCCAGACCTTCCTCGAACGCGACCTGCCGCAGCTTGGCGTGACCATTCCCGCCATCGCGCTGCGCCGCTTCTGGAGCATGATCGCTCACTATCACGGCCAGACGTGGAACGGCGCCGAACTTGCCCGCGCGCTCGCCGTCAACGAATCCACCGTGCGTCGTTACCTCGACCTGATGTCGGGCGTGTTCATGGTGCGCCAGCTGCCGCCGTGGTTCGAGAACCTTGGCAAACGGCAGGTCAAAGCCCCCAAAGTCTATGTCCGCGACACCGGCCTGCTCCACGCTCTGCTCGGCATCGCCAACCAGCGGGACCTTGAACACCATCCCAAGGTCGGCGCCTCGTGGGAGGGCTACGCCGTCGAGGAAGTGCTCAAGGCACTGCGCCCCGACGATGCCTATTACTGGGCCACGCACAACGGCGCGGAGATCGACCTTTTGCTCTTCAAGGGCGGACGGCGCATCGGCGTCGAATGCAAACGCGCCGACGCACCCGCTCTGACGCCGTCCATGCGCATCGCCCTCGCCGACCTCAAGCTTGACGAAGTGCGCGTCGTCTATCCGGGTGCGAAGCGCTACACGCTCGCGGAGAACGTCGAAGTCCTGCCGCTGGCCGAATTGGTGAACGCGCGGTGATGGTTTTGGACACGATGGCCAGCGAGCATCCCCAGCGGTTCTACCGTGCTGTCATGGTGCGGTGAATCGCGAGACGACCCGTCAAGCTGAGAGCGCCATCACACCCGCGGCACCACGGGGGGAGCGGGCCGGGCTCCGACGCACCCCAGACACTTCGCGTCGTTCCCGGCCCTCGTGCCAGCGTCGCTCACCGGACCGGTCGCCCGGTTCGCCTGTATTCATGGGCGTCCCTGGGCTCCTTCGCGCTGCCAGGCACAGGCACTGAGGCGAAGTACTCGTGGAACACGGTGGCGAGGCTGGCGCCATAGGCGCGCCAGTGCCTGGCCGATGGGTAGTCGTTGAGCCCGGCGATCCAATCGCAGTTCAACTCATGCACGATGGCATCGATTCCATAACGTTCGAGCCAGCCGTCGCCCAAAGTGCCGGAGTTTCGGAATCCCGCCTTGGTACTACCCTCGGTGAACCAGGTGTGCTTGCGCAGCAGATTCTCGAACACCGCCATGCGATCGAGGTGATCGGAGAGGCCGGGCACCGGGGGGCGGCTAAGATGGATAAGGCCGCCGCCGTCGTTGTGGAACTCGAGTGCCAGGTCCGGGCGCCGCCCGGCGCGGATCATCTCATCGAGCCATCGTTCGAGGGCGGCGTTCTCGGGCGCGAGTTGGGCGTCGGCCGGTTTGTCCCAGTCGCGATTGAGATCTTTGCCGCGCAGGTTGAAGCGGGTCAGGCCGCGGACCACGCCGTCCTTGTTCGCCATCGGCAGGATGTCGACGCAGTAGCGTTCGAGGCATTGCCGCGCCTCGGCATCTCGTTCCAGAAGTCGGCGGATCAGGCCCTCGACCACCCAGTTGCCGCCCGACTCCCACGGGTGCGCCCGGGCGCGCAGAAAGACGCGATAGGGCGCCTTGGGTCGGCCGATCCGGATGATCTCGAGAGGCCGGCCCTCGACGGTCTTGCCGATTGCCGTAATCTGCACCAGCGGGTTCCGGCGAATGGCGGCGAGCAGCCGGTCCAGGTCGGCTGTCGTGTACGGTTCAAGTCGTGCCACGTGGAGTTGGGTCCCCGGCATTTCCAGCGCGAGGCGCACCCGGTTCTCAGGCAGAGCTTCGGTCGGGGTCGGGGTCCAGTCGCGTCCGTTTGCGGAAACCACCATCGTCTTGAGCTCTTTGGCGACGGAGCCTGGCCGTCCGTTCCAGACATTATCCAGGTTTTTGAACTCGAGGATCAGCTTGGTCCCGGGCTCGGCTTCGATCCGAAAATGGATGTGGCCCGCGGCGCGGTTGGGCGAGCCGCGCTCGTGATCGTAGAGGAGGTGCACCAGGATGGCGCCGTCGGGCGCCGGCTCGTACCAAAGCGGCGAGGCGTTCTCGAAGCTGGTGTCGATGTAGACGAGGTTGGTGGGGGTGGCGGCCTGGAGTGTGCCGCCCAGGAGACCGAGCATCCCGACGAGGAGGAGATGTTCTGTCATCGTGGAGTCGGTCCAGGATCGCCGCGAGGTTTGCACCGGGAGAGTTTGCGGCGATTTCACGGCAGTGACAAGGCCGGGCGACAGTCTGGCCGCAGGAAGAGTTCGGCTGCCAGATCGGCAAATCGCAAGCCGCGGTCCGTGAGCTGGAAACGGTCGGGGGCCGACTTCGCAAGGCCCTGGCGTTCGAGTTCGGCCATGTCGTTCCGCCACTCGGCTCGCAGGTCAAACCCGGTGACGCGGAGGAACTCGTCGAAGGGCCAGCCGGCGTTCATGCGCAGACCGAACGCGGCCGTCTCGCCGGCCCGGCTGAGCGGGGAGAGCGTTTCGGTGAACTCGAAGGCGCGCTGGCCCTTGGCCAGTGCCTGGCAGTAGAGGCGGGTGTTGGCCCGGTTCCTGGCGCGCACGCCGCGGACATAGCTTGTGGCGCTGGGGCCGAGTCCGTAGAACGATCCGCCGCGCCAGTAATTGACGTTGTGCCGGCAGGCGCGATCCGGCACCTCGTCGGGGGGCTGGGGGCCGAGATGCTTTGCGAAGTTGGCCACTTCGTACTGGCGGTAGCCATGTGCGGCGGCCTGGCCGGCCAGTTCCTCGAACATGTCGCAGGCGAGATCTTCGTCGGTGTCGAGGCGACGGGCCTTGAGCTGTTCGAACAAGGGGGTGTCTTCCTCGTAGATGACTTCGTACGAGGAGAGATGTTCGCTGCCGAGGGCGGTCGCCTCGCGGAGTGTGGCGCGCCACACCGGCATCGTCTGGCCCGGGATGGCGAACATCAGATCGAGGTTGAGATTGTCGAAACCCGCGCGCCGGAGTGTGTCAAAGGAACGGAACACCATGTCGCGGGTATGGATGCGGCCGAGGCGTTCGAGGAGGGATTCGTCGAGCGATTGGACGCCCATCGAGATGCGGTTGACGCCGTGGGATCGGAGGAGTCTGGCCTTGTCGAGGGACACGGTGGCGGGATTGGCCTCGACCGTCCATTCGTCGGCGCCGAGCAGATCGAGCCGGCCCATCGCGTCGAGGATTCGCTCCCACTGGCGGAGGTTCAGGAGCGAGGGTGTGCCTCCGCCGAAGTAGACGGTGCGCGGGCGCAGGTCCGGGGCGACCAGTTCCAGCTCGCGGATCAGGGCGGTGACGTACAGGTCGATCAGGTCGGCGTTGGCGGTCTCCGAGAAAAAGGCGCAGTACTCGCACTTGTGCGCGCAGAACGGAACGTGGACATAGAGATGGCGAATCTCAGATCCACCGCACGTCGAAGGTCTTGCCGTCATCCGTTCGATTGCCCCCCACAGCGCGAAGGGTGAGCGAAACGCCATCGGACCGAAACCGCGCGTCGACCCAGCCGATCGGATCCCGGTCGCGGAAGTTGTAGCCCAAGGCCGGGAGGTTGATGAGCTGGAGCCGATCGCGTTCGCCCAGTTCCCAAACATGCGAGTGGCCGTAGAAGATGGCCTTCACGTGAGGGTGCGGTCGCGCGATGGCGAAAAGCCGGTCGGCATCGAGCAGGTCGCCGTCGCCTTCCCCCAGCGAGTGATGGACGAAGAACACAAGCGGGCGGTCGGCGAGCGTCGGCAGCAAGCGCGTCAGCCAGGCGCGCTGGGCCTGGCCGAGCAACCCGGCGACTTTGTTCGTGTAGAGCAGCGAGTCGAGCACGATCACCCGGACACAGGGGTGCTCGATGACGGTCACGTGCTTGCCGTCGATGGGCGCGAGGGTGCCGGCGGGCGAGGTGAAGACCTTGCGGAAGTTGGCGCGGTCATCGTGGTTGCCCAATCCGATGCAAACCGGGACCGCGGCTGCCAGCGGTTCGATTTGGGCCAGGAGTTGCTTGTAGTCCTCCAGTTTGCCTTCCAAACGGGCGGCGTCGCCGCAGAGGACAACGCCCTTCGGCCGGGCCGCGAGGACCTGCGGCACGACCCGATCGAGATTGTCGCAGGGGTTGGACCCACGATAGGCCTCGGTGCGCTCGGCCGGGATATGGGTGTCGGAGAGGAGGGCGAGGTGGAATTCGCCTCCCTCTGCGTCCGTCGCCGCGGCGGAGCGGCTGGCCGCGAGGATGAGTGCGACGCCACCGAGAGTTGTGGTTTTTAGAAAGTCGCGTCGATTGGGCTGGCGGCGAAGGAGGATGGGCATGGATGGAGGCGCGTTCGCGTTGGTTTTCGCACATTGTGGCGAAATCCGCCCGGCATGCAAGCTTGAGAGGCGAGGGGCTCAGCTTGCGAGGCGGAGGTGGCTGAGGCGGAAGAGGGCGCCGCGCGGGTCGTTGGGCAGGCAGGCGACGTCCCAGCCGTGGGCCAGGACGATCTGGTGGACCACGGCGAGGCCCAGACCGGTGCCGCGCTCGGTGGTCGTGAAGTAAGGTTTGAAGATCTCCTCCCGATGCTCGGGCGGCACGCCGGGGCCGTCGTCGCGGATGTCCAGGCGCGCTTCGGTGGCGCCGGTCTTGTCGGCACTGACGCGGATTTCGCCGCCTGTGGCCACTGCCTGGGTGGCATTGAGGAGCAGGTTGAACAAGGCCTGGCGCAGGAGTTGTTCGTCTGCTTCGACCGAAGGCATGCCCGGGGCGACTTCGAGCCGGACCTTCTTCTCCTCGAGATCGAAGCCCAGGGCGCGCACCACCTCGCTGACGACCGAGTTGAGGTTGACGGCCGTGCGGCGCACCTCGCGCGGGCTCGAGTAATTGATGAACTCGTTGAGTTGGGCGGTGACGCGGTCGGTCTGGGCGATGATGCCATCGGATTGCCGCCGGATTTCCGGGGAAGCGTTGGCCTGTTTGGACAGCATCTGGGCGAGGCCGCGGATGACGTTGAGCGGGTTCTTGGTCTCGTGGGCGAGGCCGGCCGCCGCCAGGTTCATCTCTTTGAGGCGGGCATTGAGTTCCGAGGCGCGGATCAGGCGCACTTCGAGTTCGGAGGTTTTGGTCAGGCTCTGCCACGCCAGCCCCAGGCCAGCCACCGAGATCGCCGCCAGCGCGCTGATGATGGCGCGCAGCCAGAAGTCCTGCCGGACGGACGCCTGCAGCGACTGAGTCGAGAGGACCAGCAGGAAGCTATGCACGCCCTTCTGCTGGAGGGCGGTCTTGTATTGCTGCTCGCTCATCCAGAACGGGCGCCCGAACGGGTAGCCGTCCGGCCCGCCGCGTCCGCGCCACCCCCTCGATCGCCCAGGATTGTCGCGGTCACGGGCGTCGTCGATCGAGGGAGGCTGGTTGGTGAAAGGGGGAGGGGCGTTTGGGGGGGCGTTCGGAGGGGGGCCGGGGAACATGCCGACGGGGCTGTTGGTGCCGAAGGGTCTGGGCATGTCTTCGCGCTGGAGGACGAGCGTGGGCTGGGATTCTCTGATCTCGGCGGTCACGTTGGTGCCCAGGTCGACGAGGTTCATCAAGGTGACGGTGCGGTCGGCCCAGTATTCGCGGCTGGGATCGAGGTCGCGCGTGGTGAACTCGATGGGCGATCCGGCCGAAGCCACGACGTCGCCCAGGTCATTGAGAACAGCCACGGCGTTGAGTTCGCCCGGCCGGATCAGGGAGCCGAGAGCGGACTCGAGGCGTTCCCTCGAAATGATTCCGAAGCGGCGCTGCGAACGCATGACCAGGCCGACGGTGTTCGAGATGTCCTTGGCGCGGTCGATGAGCGTCTGGCGGGCGGCGTGCTGGACCCGTTTGTGTTCGACCGCCTGCCAGGCGACGATGACCAGCCAGACCGCCGCCAACACGCCGATGACCAGTCCTGTGCGTCGTTCGAGGTTCACGTGGAGTCCCATGTCGATGTGTGGGGCGCTACTTCTTCTTCTTCTTGGCTTTGGGAGGGGGGCTCTGGTCCTTGATTGGAACGCTGTCGATAAAGCGATTGAGTTCCTCCTCGGTGAATGCCTTGGGAACGATCTGCGTGTCGCTGCGGACATCCTGCGTCAGTTTGGCCGTCTCGATCGGGGTCCTCACGATGTGCGGCGTGAGAAAGATCAGCAACTCCGTCTTCTCGTCGTTGGTGACCGTTCGCCGAAACACGAACCCGAGGAGCGGGATGTCGCCCAGGAGGGGAATTTTGCTTTGGCTTTGGCTCTTGGTCGTCTGCATGAGGCCCCCAATCACGATCGTCTGGCCGTCGGGCGTCACCACGACCGTGTCGGCGGACCGCTGGTTGATGATGGGTGAGCCGACGCTGTTGGTGCCGGTGGTGATGGCGACGGTTTCCTCGGAGAGATTCGAGATTTCGGGGGAGACGATCATCTCGACCAGGCCGTCGGAAGTGACGAAGGGCGTGACGCGCAAGATGATGCCGATGTCGGTGTACTCGATGGCGTTGCGCTGGTTGCCGAAGCTGTCGTAGTTGACCCCTGTGATCAGAGGGACGGACTGGCCGACGGTGATCGTGGCTTCCTGATTGTTGCGCGCCAGGATGGTCGGGCGGGAGAGGACCTCGAGCTTGCCCGCCTCGGCGATGGCGCGGAGGGTGGCCTCGTAGTTGCTGCCGACGACATTGAAGATGCCGGAGCCGGACGTGAGTCCAGGGACGCCCATGAACTGCTGGAGGACATTGGCTGTCGTGTCGGTGTGGATTGCCTTGGTCCAGTTGCCTTGCACGCCGAGATCGGCGCCTTTGCGGTGGGTCACTTCGAGGAACACGACGTTAATGAGGACCTGGGGGGCTGGGCGATTGAGGTTGGTCACCACCTGGCTGATGCTGCCGGCGGTCTCCTCGTCCGTGATGACGATGAGTTTGCGCGTTTCCTGGTCGTAGGAGACGGTTGCACCGCCCATCTCGGTGCTGGTGGGATAGGTCGTGGTGCTGCGCGACCGGCCGGCGGTGCCGCCGCCGACACCGAATCCCTGGCTCCAGGCGCTTCCCGCGGCCAGGAGCCCGAGACTCAAGCCGAAGACCGCGACATGGTTCATGGAGTTTCGCATAATCTGCCTTTTCATGAATGGCCTCATCGGGGCGGGCTCGTTTAACGGGAGCCAGTCACGCCAAAGCTGCCGGTCCGAGCGCCCGTGTTCTGATTGCGGGTCTGGGTCTGGCGGGTGTTCAACTGATTGACGTTTTGGCGCTGGGTTGTGCTGGTGCGCCGCATGCTCGAACTGCTGTAGTTCTGCTCCGGGAACAGGCTCTGGAGCACCTCCTGCACGGCCTGAGGATCGGTGTTCTCGACGTCGTAAACAAAAACCTTCTGCTTCTTCGCCGGGTCGGCGTCGAGTTGGGAGACCATCGGGACAATCTGCTCCATCATGGACCGTGACGCACTGACCACAACTGACTTGGTGCGCGGGTCGGCGACGGCGACGACGCGCGTCTGTTTGAGGAACCGATCGTTGGCGGTTGAGCTGGCGTTGCCGCCGATCATGCCGAAGCCGCCCGGGCCGCCCATGCGGCCTCCGGCGAAGCGCATTTGCGCGCGGCTGTTCTGGGTGTTCGAGGAGTCGGGGAACAGGCTCGAGAGCAGGTCGGCCATCTCCTGCGGGTCGGCATACTTGAGCCGGAACACGCGCAATTCGGTCACGTCCTCAATCTCGACGTCCACGGCCTTGACCAGTTCCTGGACCGAGAGCATCACCTCTTCCGGGGCACTCACCACCACGGCGTTGCTGCGCTCGTCGGCGACGGCGATCACCCGGCTCGACCCGGCGCGTCCCGCGGAGTTGGCGTCGCCTCCCCCGCCCTCTCCGCCCCGGCCGCCCGGGCCGCCGCCCATGAAGCGATTGAAGAACTGGGCGCGCGGGTCGTTCGAGCGCGAGGACGCATCCTGCGACGCGAACACCTCCTTGATGGCTGCGGCCAGCGATTTGGCGTCGGCATACTGAAGGGCGAAGACACGGATGATATAGGTGCTGGCGATCGACGTGTCGAGGGCCCTGATGATCTGGGCGACGCGGCGGATGTTCGTCTGGGTGTCGGTGATCAGGAGCGCATTGCTGCCTTGATTTGCCGTGACCGTGGCCGAGGACGGAATCAGCGGCGCCAGGTCGGTGGCCAACTGGGTGGCGTTGATGAAACGGACAGGGACGATCTGGGTGACGATGTCGTCCTTCCTGGGGATTTGCTCCGGGTCGTTGCCGCTGATCACGGGGATGTCGCGCTTCTTGGCGTCGCCCTGGCTGATCACGGTGAGGATGCGTCCGTTGCGAAGCACCGCATATCCGTTCTTGTTCAGAACCGTGCTGAGCAGCGTCAGGGCCTCCTCCTGGTCGAGGGGCTGGTTGCTCCAGACATCCACTTTGCCGCGCACCTCGGTCTCGAGGACAATGATGAAACCGGCGGCTTCGCTCAGGTAGTTGAGCACCATCTCCAGGGGAACGCCGCGGAAGTTAAGGCGCAGTCCCTTCTCGCCGGGCTTGACGGGCTGGACGGGCACCGAAGGAGTGTCCAGAGCGTCCGAGGCCGCGTCGGCGGAGGGCAAGGCGTCTGGATCCTTGGGCTTGGACTGGTCCGGAGCCGGGGCAACCGCGGGCGCATCGGGCGGATTGTCCGGTGCGGCGGGCTCGTCTTGCGGGGTGGCGGGCGGCGGTTCATCCATCGGCGGGAGATCCATGTCGGCATCCGGGTCGCGATTGTCGGGATCCGCCTCCTCGATTCGATCTGGCGGCGCGGGTTGCGCTTGAGGGTCGACCTGGGGCGGCGCCATGTCGGGTGCCGGTTGGGCGTCCGGGGCGGGGTCCTCCCCTTCCGCCTCATCGATCTGGGCTGGCAGGGTGTCGGGCGGCGTGTCTTGAAGCGGGGCGCCGGGCGCCGGTTCGGCGCCAAAGAGGGCCACAGCCAAAGCGAGGCCGGCGAGCCCGGGGAGGGCCAGGAGCAAGGTATCGAAGGTCTTCATTACATCTCCTTTTCTCGTTTCTCGAGCAATCGTTTCAAAGCTTCACTCGTATCACTGCTGGAACTGCTGGAACTGCTGGAACCGCTGGCGGTCGTCCTGCTCTCAGACGGCCTTTCAGACGCGCTGTCAGAGCTGGCGGCGGCGGGCCGGGCGGTCGAACCCCCGGGCGATTCGTCTCGGGCGGCGACTTTCCATTCGCCGTCGTCTTCCCGCCGCAACTGGGAACCGACCTTAAGATCGAGCGGATTGCCTTGAACGTCCAGTCTGACGTGATTGGCACCGATGTCGAGGACCTTGAGGTCGGCGATGGTTCCCCCCGGTTTGAGGGTCGCGCGGTACTTGGGGTCGGAGCCGTCGAAGAAGGCGAAGCGGCCCTGTTCGTAGCTCATTGTGCCCAGGAGGGCGAGTGTGTCGACTCGCGAAGGGCGGGGCGTTTCACGGGGGCGGCGGGATGCGCTTCCGGAGCGATTAGCATTGAAGATGTTGCGTTCGCTGATGATGCGGAACCCCCCGTAGTCGTCTCGTGAGGCGGCATCGGCCTCTTCGGCCGCCCGGACGCCCGGGCCGCCCCAGGCGATCAGCGCCAGGATCCAGACCAGCATGGAAATCGATTCGAGGGATTTCATGATCCGGGGGTTTTCAGCAGAAGTCCGCTCACCTGGAGCCCGAGCGTCAGTTGTTGGCCATCGGTGTCGCGGGCGGTGATCTCGATGACATCGATCTTGAGTGCAAGCGGATCGGCTTCGGCCTGGTAGAGAAATCGGGTGAGAGCCGACAGACTCCCGGCGGCGTCGGCACGGCATTCGTAGGTCATGGAATCCTCCGCCGCCCGCTTCCATTGCGGGCGCAGGGAGCTGATGCTGACCCCGCTGTCGCGGGACCAGCGGTCAAAGGCCTTGAGCACCTGGCTTTCAGCGACTGAGCTCTCGCTGTCCAGGGTGTTGGTCCGCATCGTGTCCCACCGGGTTCGAATGGTTTCATCCCTTTCAATGAGCGCCGCGCCCTGTGTGACGGATTGTTTCAACTCGGCGATCCGTTCCGCGCGGGCCTTCCACGTCTTGGTGAGCGGCGTCAGGAGCAGGCGATCGCCGGCGAGCAATGCGACGCTGAGAATGGCGACAATGGCCAAGCCCTGCTGTCGGCTTTTGACCGGACCTAGATTCATGATCCCCCTCCTTCCACCCAACGGAAATTGAATTTGAATTCCAACGGCGCTCGCCCGCGCATCTGTTCCACCCGCACGTCCGAGACCTGCCTTGCGGTCTGGAGACGTTCAAGTGTTCGGATGAGCGCCTGATGATCCTGCGCCGTGCCGGAGCAGGTGACCGAAGTGGCATCCCGGATCTCGACGGTCTTGGCGGAGACGGCCCCGTCCTCGGGGAACGCTTCCGAGAGTTGGCGGAGCACAGCCAACGATCGCATGGAATCGTCAAACCAGGGTCGGTACTGCTTGATCTGCTGTTGGATCTGATCGAGCGCCGTCGCGCGCGCCTGGATGGCCTGCCATTGTTTGTCCCAGTGCCACAGTTGCCACTGCTGATAGAGAAAGCCCAGCAAGACGCACCCGGCCGCGGCCCCGGCCGCCGCTCCCGCCCAGACCAGCTTGCGCGAGCTGTAGCGCGAGGTCAGCCGTTGCCAGGCGCTGACCCGTGGCGGCAGAAACTCGAATCCGGTCTTCGGCTCCGTCAGGCCCCGCGCAGCCAGCGCCAGCGCCGCCGACACGGGTGTTCCCGGAGCCAAGCGCAAGCCCGTCTCCGATGCGGAGTAATCACGAACCTGCTCGACGACGATGCCCATGGGCTCGAGGCGCGGGCGCAAGTGCTCGACGAGCGCATCCGCCAGGCTGCTGCGTCCGAAGACCCGCAGGCGGCGGACGGCCTCCCGGAGATCGGCGGGCAACTGGCCCAGGGTGACTCGCGTCTCGCGCGCCACCTGATCGGCCTGCAATTGGGGCGTGCCGCCCTCGAGCTCGAACACGCCTTCGAGAGTGCGCAACACGGCGACCCCGCCGCCGCAGGACACCTGGAGGCCAATGCTGTGGTCGCCGGGGGCAAGGGCCAGGACCCCGTGCGACGCCTCGGCCTCCGCGTGCTGCAGGCCCACGATGCCGAGCGAGAAGCTCACAGGACGAAGCTGGGCGGCCTGCAGGACCGCTTCGAGCCGTGTCACGTGGTCGCGCGGGATGGCCACCAGCGTGGCGCAGGCGGCTCCGCCCGGGGTGCGGAACCGGGATTGCGCCATCAGCAGGGCCTCGGGCGCGTACGGGAATCCGCGCTCGGCCTCGATCTGGAGGAACGCGTCGATATCGGCGGGCGGCAAGTCAGGCAGCGGCACCTGGATGGTCAGGGCCCAACCCAGCGGGAGGCCGACGGCGCATCGCCGCTCGCGGATCCCGGCGGCATCGAGGTGCTTGCGGATCTCCCGCCCGACGAGTTCGGGGGCGTCGGTCAACAGATCGAGCGAGAGGGCGCCGCCGAACGCGGCCTTGACCTCTCCGGAGCCGTTCATGCGCCGGACCAGCACACCTTCGAGGCGGCCGGCTTCGAGGGCCAGGCCCAGCAGGGTGCCGCCCGGGCCGCGCTGAAAGGGAACATGCTTGAACCAGGTCTTCATCGCATTCGGTTCGCAAACAGTGCCGGATCGTAGGTTGTCGACCCGAGCGCCCATCCCAAGTGGGTCACGTCCAGGCGCCGGATGAACATAGGCGTGCCGTCCGCCGTGTCGCACAGCCAGCGCACCCGCCGATAGCCGCGTCCGTACCGCCCCACGGCCGCGACATCCGCCGTGTATTGGAAGGTGCGCGATGTCAGGTAAGGGCCGGCCTGGACGAGATTGGTTTGTTCGAGGACGTCCGCGACCCACGCCACCGTGGGCAGAGTGGTCGCGTTGGGCTGGCGGTGCGAGACGAGCGTCGGGGCCAGTTCGGGTCCGATCCCCGGCACGCACGCCAGCACCGCTTCGCTGGCGGTGTTGACATTGATCAGGCCCGCCTGGCTGCTGTTGGTCGAGACCGTGAGGTCCCCTTCGATCTGGCAGAACTCCTCGAGCGTCATCCCGCTCTTGACATAGAACTCGAGCAGGCTGCCCAGGGTGCTGTTGTTGGTGCCGACCTGGCCGAGGATGGTTCCCGCGCGCTCTTCGCCCAACTGCTCCTCGAGCAATGTCCGCAATTCCTCCTGGCTCGAGCCCGTGACGTTGATCCGCGCGGAGCCGTCGCCGCGCGTGCCCGGCTCGCGGGTGGCCACGGTCAGCGACTCGATCAAGCCGGCATCGAGGCGTCCGTCGCGATTGTCCGCCGGCGGGGAGGCGTCGCCGTCGTTTTCATTGGGATCGAGGATGCCGTTGAGGTTGGCGTCCTCGCCGTAGAGAATCTCGAGCGTCATGCCCGCGACCAGGCGCAGTTCGTCGACCGACTCGAACGGGCCATTCTTGCAGCGGTAGGCCGGACGGAGCTGCTGGTAGATCTGCGTTTCCGCGCCGCCCGTCGTGACGTCGTCATCGGCATCGCGCCAGTCGATGATCGCCGCGGCCAACTCGGGTGTCATGCGGGGCAACTCTTCGAGCATCTCCTGGGTGGCCGTGTTCAGATTGAGTTTCGAGGCCTCGTCCACCAGGTCGAACACCGGCTCGTCCTCGACGATCGGCTGGCCGCGTCCGAGGATCCACACGGTCGCCTCGCCGATCGGCACGGCCTCCCAGGTCCTGAGGTCGACCTCCGGCCAGGTTCCCGGCGTCTCGACCTCGGCCAGCACATTGCTGACGTAGTAGGTGGCGCCTGCGATCGCCTGCTCCGCCTGCGCGCCCGCGACCCGTTGATCCACGGCCCGCAACTCGAAGAGCATCGACTGCGCGAAGTAGAGGGCGAGGGCCACCAGGCCAAATGCAATCCAGAGGACGATGATCAACACCGATCCGCGGCACGGGGCGGGCTGACAAGTTGAGCGTTGAGCGTTGAGAGTTGAGAGTTGGGCGTTGAACGCTTCGGGCTCATGTCTCCTGGGCCGTTCAAAGACGATCAGGGGGCTGCCCCCGAGACGACCGGATGAGGCGCGTGTGGGGCTCATCATGATCCTCCCGAGCCGCCGGTCCCGCTGGCGGATTGGCTGGCCTGGCCGGTCTGGTTGGTCGAGGCCTGGACCAGCAGCGGCACGACCACCGAGATCACCGGCTGATCGTATTGCTGGTCCGACCGGGGTGTCAGTTCCAAGTCCATCCTGACGCCCCGCGGCAACGGCGTGGTCTCGGTTGTCGAGTCCCAGGTCGTGCTCCAGGCGCTGCCGTCGTGGAACCAGAACTCGATCCGCTCGACCCCGCCCATCAGCCATTGGTCCTCGGGCTCGTCCTCGACCAGGACCGGGACCAGGTTGCGGGTCACGGCGCGATGCAGATCGAGGCCGAACCCGGAGGTGCGGTTGGTCGGCTCGGCCAGATAGTAAGTGACTTTCTGAAGCTCAGCCCACGGCAGCGTGTCGCAGAGGTGGCCCGTGGCGGTGCACAGAGGGGGGCCGCTCATGACGCGTCCCCGGGGGGCGACGGCATTGGTTGGCGAGGTTTGGAGGGCGCCGGTCAGGGTGCCGCCGGGTGCGGCCAGCCCTTCGAGGTCGCGCTTGATGATGGCGAGGGCATGCTGGAGCGGCATGACCTTCTCGACCTCGGCGGTCGTCTTGTTTCGCAGGCGCAGGGCCCCGTAGAACACGCCATGCATCGACACCAGCACGAGGGCGAACACCGCCGTCGCGATGAGCACCTCGATCAGGGTGAAGGCGCCCCTGCGGCTGCGGGACGATGGAAAGCGGGTTCTCATCGCGTCTGGCCGGGTGTGGAGGTCGAGGTCGAGGTCGATGTGGCGGTCTCGACTGGGATCGAGTTGTCGACCAGGGTGCTCAACTGGACGTCATGCTCCTGGCCTTGCACCGGGAAGACGACCTGCACGGAGACAAGCTGCAGGACGCCATCAATCCATGTCTCGGCCCGGACCCGCCAGAAGAACTCGAGCGGGCCCTCCTCGATCGTGCCCTGCTGGGAAGTCTGCTGCCATTGGCCGGTGACAATCAGCTCGTTGAGGATGTTCTCGGCCAGGCGCAGGGCGATCGCCTTGCGGTGGGCGACCTGTCCGACCTGGCTGGCCAGACGCAGCCCCTCGACCGCCACCGGGATCACGATGGCCATAAACACGAGCGCGGCGAGAACTTCCGCCAGCGTGAAGCCGGCGCAGCGTCGCTTAGCGCCGGACAGCGGGCGGTGGTTCTTCGGGAATCTCATAGCGCAGCCGATTGAGGCTCTGCACAATCCAAATCTCGCCTTCCTCCTGCCGGCGTGGCCGGCCCTGCTCGTCCTGCTCCCGCAGGCGCAGCCGCGAAGGGCTGATGTCGCTGATCGAGCCGTCGGGGAGGAAGTAGATCTTGACCATCCGATCCGACAGCAGGGTGGAGGCCTGCCACGGCAGAACATTGGTGGCGAATTCGGCGACACCGGCCTCGATCTCGATCTGCTCGCTCAAGTCGAAACAGAGCGCGTTGGTGTCTTCGATGCGGAACCGCGGATCGATCCGCAGTCCACACTGATTCGATTCGGCGTTGAGCCACAACAGAACGGGCACGCCCTCGGACACCGCCCGGCTTTGGCCGTAGCGCGTCATGGCCAGCAGGCGCCGCGCCTCGCCATCGAGGAAGCGCCCGCGGAAGAATTGGGCCAGGGATGGCGCGGCCATCGCGAGCACGGTCAACAACAGGGCCATCACGAGGATCAACTCGAGCAACGTGAAGGCGCGCCCGGAGGCCTGCGAGCCGATCGCAGCCGGGGTCCGGCGTTCGAGTTGATGATGCGTGTGCATCACGGAAATCGTCTCGTGTCTAGCGAGGCGCGCCAGACCAATCCCAATCCTCAGCCTCAAAGGCATTCCCCATGCCTTCCCGGCTCTCTCCTC
>CAYPUR010000022.1:0-11694 GCA_964413865.1 uncultured Verrucomicrobiota bacterium | reverse complement strand
CTCTCCTCCCGCGCCTCGCTCCTTAGAATCTTAGAATCCTTGCGAAACGGAAGAGATCGGGGTGAGGGAAAGACTGGAATTGATCGCACCATGTTCTGGAATTCAAGGATTCTACCGCTGCCGCTGGTCGGCCCGGAGCCAGTTGCCGATGTCATCGTCCCCGCCCTCGCGGCCATCGGGTCCCAGCGACATCAGGTCATAGCCGCTGGGGTTCTGGCGGCCGGGGCAATCGTAGATGTAGGCATTGCCCCACGGATCCACCGGGACCTCGCTCTTGAGGTAGGGCCCGCGCCAGTTCTTCGCGTCGCGCGGCTGCACGACCAGGTCCTGCAAGCCGTCGCGGCCTTTGGGGTAGTAGCCGTTGTCCACTTCGAAGGCATCGAGCGCCGTTCCGAACGTGGAGAGCTGCGAGCGGGCGGCTGTCTCTCGCGCCTGCTCGGTGCGGCCGGAGAACTTGGGCACCACGATCGCCGCGAGAATGCCCAGAATCACCAGGACCAGCAGCAGTTCGATGAGCGTGAACGCCCGCTGCCCCAGCGCGTGGGCCGTCCCGGCGCCCCCGTGGATGCCCGGTCCGGGCCCACAGGCCCCAGTCCGGGACGTTTGCGCGCCCGTCCGCGCATGGGAAGCCACAGTGAACTGCCGGGGGGCAGAGCAGAGATCGCCGGCTTCGCCGGCGGGCGAGGGTGGGCGCGCGCCCAGGGGGCGTCTGCGGGAAGCATTTCGAGTTGGGAATATCATGGAGGCGCGGGGTTGAGGTTTACTTGATGTAGTCCTGCAAGGTGAAGATCGGGATGACCATCCCGATGAAGATCGTGCCGATGAGCGCCGCGATGCCGAAAAGCATCAGCGGTTCGGCCATAGCCACGGCGGTCTTGAGCTGGCGATCGAGGTCGGACTCTGTCACATCAGCGATCCGGACCAGTTCTTGATCGAGTTTGGCGCTCTCCTCGGCCACGGCAATCATTTCGAGGACCGAGCCCGGGAACAAATGTCGGCAATCGCTGAGGCTCGGCCCGAGTTGTTTGCCTTCCTTCACGCGATCGATCGACGTCGCCACGGCGTCCACGAGGACCTGGTTGCCGATCGAACGGCGCGCGACATTCAGGCCGTTGATGAGCGGGACGCCCGCGCCCAGCAACGTGCCGAGCATTCGGCAGAACCGGGCCATGGCGAAGCGCGCCACCAGCGGCCCGATCACCGGCAGGCGCAGAATCCAACCTTCCCACGCCCGGCGTCCCTGCTCGGACACCAGCCAGCTTCGCGTCCAGTAGACGCCCAGCACCACGCCCACGGCGAGGATCGGGCCGTAGCCGCGGAGGAGGTCGCTTGCCGAGACGATCAGTTGGGTGAGAAGCGGCAACTGCGCGCCGAACCCGGTGAAGATCAGTTGAAAACGGGGAATGAAGAAGACCAGCAGGAACGTCAGAACCGCCATCGCCAGCACGAACAGGATGGTCGGGTACAACAGGGCCGCCATGACCTTGGCCCGCAGTTCCTTCTCGCGCGACTGGAAATCGGCAATCTGGCCGAGCACCACGTCCAGAAAACCGCCGGTTTCACCCGCCTCGACCATCGCCACATAGACGCGCGGGAAGGTGTCCGGCGACTTCGCCATCGCGTCGGCCAGCGACATGCCATCCACGACGAGGTCGTACACTTCCTTCCACTTGGTGCGGGCGGCCGGCGACGAGGTCTCCTTGTGGAGGATCACCAGGGCGCGGCTCAGGGGCACGCCCGCGGCCAGCAGGCTCGAGAGCAGGCGTGTGAAGTTCTCCAGGACCCGCGGCGTGATCCGCTGGCTCCCGCCCCAGAGTGCGCCCGCCGCGGGGGGGGCGGCGGCAGACGGCGACATTTTGCCGTTGGGCTTGCCATTGGGTCCGCCGGCGCGCTCGGTGAGGCTGATGGGACGCAGCGCGCGCCCTTCCATTTGGCGAAAAGCGTCCTGGCGCCCGCCCGCCTCGATCTGCCCCTCGGTGATCGTGCCGCTCGGCGTCATCGCGCGATAGGAATAGGTCGGCATGGGCGTTGGGCTGGCGTGTTACAGGGCGACACCAACGATGCAGCGCCGGGCCAGGGGACCCGGCCAAGCGTGCAGGCCGCGCGCCGCGCCATGGTGCTGGATCTGTCGATTGCGCATGTTGGAGTTCGGGAATTCCGGCTCCGCGATGGGCCGTGACCGGATCACGCCGCCGCCTCCGCCGGGGCGGGAGCGGCCGGCGCGTGGGCTTCGACCTCGCCCGCCGGGGATTGTTCCTTGGTGACGCGGAGGACTTCCTCGGGCGGCGTGACTCCGAGCCGGACCAGGCGCCAGCCGTCCTCCGCAAGCGTCCGCATGCCTCCGCGCCGCGCTGCCTCGCGGATCTCGTCGCTCGACCGGTTGTTGAGGACCATCCGGCGGATCTCCTGATTGGTGTCCATCCACTCGAAGATCGCCCGGCGCCCATGGTAGCCGGTGTTGCGGCAGGCGCGGCAGCCGACCGGGCGATAGATGATCGTGTCGGGAGGGAACCCGAGCTGAGCCTTGAGGGCCTGGGCGGTCTCGGATGTGTCGGGCTGCTTGCACTGAGCGCAGAGCACGCGCACGAGGCGCTGGGCCACCACGGCTTCGAGCGACGAAGCCACCAGGTAGGGCTCGACACCCATGTCGACCAAGCGCGTCAAGGCGCCCGGGGCGTCGTTCGTGTGAAGGGTTGAGAAGACCAAATGCCCGGTCAGCGAGGCCTGCACCGCGATCTGCGCCGTCTCCTGGTCCCGGATCTCGCCCACCAGGATCACGTCGGGGTCGTGACGCAGAATCGAGCGCAAACCGCGGGCGAATGTCAGGCCGGCCTTCTCGGACACCTGGATCTGGTTCACGCCCCGGAGCTGGTACTCGATCGGATCCTCGATCGTGATGATCTTGCGGACTGAGTCGTTGATTTCCTGGAGCGCGGTGTAAAGGGTCGAGGTCTTGCCGCTGCCGGTCGGGCCGGTCACCAGGACGATGCCGTGCGGGAGGCCCAGGACGCGCCGGAAGCTGCGCGCTTCATAGGCGTCGATGCCCAATTCCTGCATTCCCCGCAGCGTCGCGCTCTGGCGCAGCAGGCGCAGCACCACAGCCTCGCCGTGCAGCATCGGGATGACCGAGACCCGGATGTCCACCTCGCTCTCGTCGACGCGGATCTTGATGCGCCCGTCCTGGGGGAGGCGTTTCTCGGCGATGTTGAGGTGGCTGAGAATCTTGACGCGCGACACGATCGCCGGCTGGAACCGCTTGACCTGGGCCGGCACGGGCACTTCCTGCAACACGCCGTCGATCCGGTACCGAATGCGCAGTTCGTCCTCGAATGGTTCGAGGTGAATGTCCGAGGCGCGCAGCTCGATCGCATCCCGCAACACCTGGTTGACGAAGCGAATGATCGACGCGTCTTCCGCGGCGGTGTCGAGATTCGTATCCTCCTCGTCGCCTTCCTCGACAACCTGGAAGCTCGTCTCCTCGTCGAGGGTGCCGATGGTGTCGGCCCCGACGCCGAGCCGCTTCTTCATCTCGCGCTGGATCGCCTCGCTGGGCGCCAGCACGGCCTTGAGCCGCAGCCCCGTCATCGTCCGCAGGGTATCGAGTCCCTGCGTGGCAAAGAGCCGGCTCGTCGCGACCTCGACACAGCCGTTCACACGCCGCAGCGGCAGCAGTCCGTCCCGGAGCAGGATGCGCGCGGGAAAGAGCGAGAGCACCTGTCTGTCCGGCTCGACCTCATCGAGCGGGGTGAACGGGACGTCGTACTCCTCGCCGAGCCAGCGCAGCACATCCTCCTCGGACCGCACCGGCGAGCCATCCTCGCGGGTGGGCTGGCTGGCGATGAGCTGGGCGTCGACGGGCGAAAGCTGCTTGGCCGCCACCATGCGGTCGAGCAACTCGCGCAATGCCGTCGTTTCTGTTTCGGAGACAACCATGGTGTGGAGGCCTGAGAAGCCGGGCCACGCTCCTGGACTGGGCCGGGAGCATGGCCCGTCCGCAACCCAACCAAGACTACCTGATCAGACCCATCTGCAGCGCCAGGGCCTCCTGCCGAACGGAGAGCACCTTGCGCAGATCTTCCTGAGCGGCCTGCAGTTTCGCTTCCTTCGCTTTGACCGAGCCGCGATACGCGGTCATCTTCGCCTTGAGCACATCGTTCGAGGCCTTGTCCTCGATCGCCTTCACCAGCTCGTCGGACGCAGGATCAGGCTCGGGCCCAAACCGACGCTGACGATCTTGGCCGCCTCGCGCCTGGTCGGCGCCCTGGCCCGGACGCCGGCCCATGCCCATCATCCCCATGCCGCCAAAGCCGACTTCGCGCCGGGCGTCGTTGACCTTGTTGATCCGTTCCTCGATGATCTTCCATTCGCTGTCGTCCGTCACACCGAACGATTCCTTGTACCGCTCCATCATCCGCTGCCGCATCTGTTCCGGATCGAAATTGGCGCGTCCGCCCCCCATGCCGCCTCCGCCCTGCTGGGCCAGCGCTTGGCCAACATTCAAACACAGCAGTGTGACAGCCCCGGTCAAGACAACTCTCTTAAGTATTCTCTTCATAACAATCTCCGACTTGTGTAGTGGTTTTTGTTCTCGGTTTGCCGAGCGCCAGCGCGCCCCAGCCCCGTGGCATTAACGCTGTAGCATTTGCCGCGCCAACAGCTAATCATCAAGGACTTGCGTTGATCGCCCTCCCCTTCTGCGCAAAGGTTGCGCATCTCCACGCCCCCCCCTGCGCAACCTGTGCGCACCCGCCGCGTCGGGGGGGAGGGCGGCTTCGAGTCGAAGCCGCGCTTACGAATCCGCGGCAGTCTGTGTCGCTGCCTGCGTCGCTGTCTCTGTTGTCGGCGGCGTGGCGACCGACAAAGGTGCCGACAAGGGTCACGACGAAGGCGGTGTCATTGCGAACCCCGTATTGATTCGAGGTGGTGTGCCAGAATAGCACGGGGAATTCATGGGCAGGACTGCTGCGCGTCCGAGTGGAGGGAGGGAACCGGGCAACAGAGTGTCGCCGCACCTACGAGGTTTCGGAAGGGCTCCGAACCTTGTCTTTCCCCGTCCGGGCGCGGTTTTGCCACAGCCCGGATTTGGTTGTCATCGTCCCGGTGGTGAGAAATCCGGGCTAGCAACCCACCAGCGGTGGCCGGGCCGCTGGTGGGAGCCAGCCATGCCATTACTGGCGCCCGCGGCGCTGCGGGGCATTGCCCAGCGGACAGGTGCCGTCGACGCTGCGCGGGCCGGTGCCGTCGCGCAACCCCTGGCGCAGGCCCTGGCCTTTGCCCATGCGCTGGCCCTTGCGCTGACCCAGCCCGGGGCCGCCTTGCGGGCAGACGCCGTTGTTCCGATCGAGGCATTCCGCCTGACGCGCCGCCCGCTCTTCCGCCGAGCGGGGCGGGCCGCCGAAACCCTTGCCCTGGCCGCGCGGGCCGGTGCCGGGGGCGTTTTGGGCGAGTGTGGTGCCGGCGGCCAGGAGGCTGGCCACCGCGATGGCTGCGAGGATATTGATCTTCATCACTGTCTTTTTCTGTTATCGGTTTTTGTTTCTGTTTCGGATCCGGCGCGATCTGTTGCGCCGTTCCACAGACAATAGACACCACGAAGATAAACGACGCCCCTCGGTCTCGATGACAGTTTTGTTATGTGGATGGGGGCACAGCGGCTGAGGCATCGAAGGGCTTGCGGACTTCGCTGACGCCGGTGTCTGTTGAAACCGCGTGCAAGATGCGGCGAGCGTGTTACGTATTCATCTCTTTTCACCATGCCGATGCGCGATTCACTTTCGATCTCGGCTCCGCCGTTGCGGGAGTTTCGGGAATACCGGATCCTGCCCGAGCGCGAGGCGGAGGCCGTGCGCCGAAAGATGTTGCGACGCTTATTACAGACCCTTAATAAGGGAGCCGTTGAAATGAGCGATGGACAACAGATGAGAGCGCGAACGCCTTGACGCCACCCACCCGCAGCCCCTCGCGGGAGGACACGGGCGGGCCGCCGCCCGAGATTCCCGATCACGAACTGTTCGGCCGCATTGGCCGGGGCAGCTACGGCGAGGTCTGGCTGGCCCGAAGCCGCGCGCTGGGCCAGTGGCGGGCCGTCAAGCTGGTTTACCGCGACGCCTTCGATCACGAACGGCCCTGCGAACGCGGATTCGAGGGCCTGAAGCAATTCGAGCCGGTTTCCCGCAGCCACCCGGGCTTGGCCGACATCCTGCAGGTCGGCCGCGATGACGCAGCCGGCTTCTTCTACTGCGTCATGGAATTGGCCGACCACGCCTCCGAGCCCGCCGTGCGCCCCGATCCCGATCGGCTGCCATCGCGCGCCCCTGACCCCGCGGCGGCACCGCCAGCCGCGACGCCGCTGTCCGACGCCGCAGCAAAGGCCTATGTCCCGCTGACTCTCGAGCACCGGATCCGTTCCGAAGGACGCCTGCCTGCCGCCGAATGCGCGCGGATTGCTGCGGTGTTGGCCGAGGCTCTCGACCATTTGCACGCCCGCGGACTGGTCCATCGGAATATCAAACCGTCGAACATCATCTTCGTAGGCGGCGCGCCCAAACTGGCCGACATCGGCCTCATGGCGCGGACGAAGGGCGCCCGAACCCGTGTGGGGACGGAAAGATACGTCCCGCCCGAGGGCCCCGGGACCGTGCAGGCGGACGTCTACAGCCTGGGCGAATGCCTGCACGAGATGGCCATGGGCGAAAACCGGCTCGCGTTCCCCGGCGGGCCGACCCCACTCGATCGTCTGCCGGATCAGCAAGTCCTGCGCGAACTCAACGAGATCATTACAAGGGCCTGCGCTCCCGATGCTGCCCGACGCTATCGCACCGCGGGGGCGCTGGGCGCTGACCTGCGTCGGGTGCAGAAGGGCGGGTCCGTGCGGCAGAACACCTCGAAGCGGCGACGGGGCACCCTTGGGTTGCGGGCAGCCGCCGCGCTGGCGGTTGTCGCCCTCGCCTGGCTGGGGTTGGCGTGGCTGAAGGGCCGCTGGCCCGAAGTGGAAGTCGTGCGCCAGTTCTCCTTGCCAAACAGTTGGCCCGCCCACGGCGCGCTCCTGGGCGACTCTGACCGGTGCGGTCTTCCCGAAATCGTGAGCGGTGCCGATGGTGATCTGAACATTGTTTCCCTCGAAGGCCATTTGGTCAGGTCACGCCGGTTGCACGACTTCCGCGGGGACTGTTTTTCTGTGTCTCAACTGGCCGATGTGGACGGCGACGGGCTGTCTGAGGTGTTCGTCTCATGGCGGGATGGAACGAATCTTTTCGTCGGCGTTTTTAATCAGGACCTGCACGAGATCAAAGGGTTCAAAGCCACTGGGGCCTGGCAACAGAACCCCGCGGGGCCGTATCCAAGCAGCACGATGTCCCCTCTGGCCCTTCTGGCGGGCGGCTCAGCCACGCCCGCCCGCCTGGTGGTGAATATCAACACCCACCAAGCCCGTTGGCCGCGTTGCCTGCGCGCCTATGATTGGGCCAGTCAATCGATGTTGTGGGAGGTCCCTTACGCCGCGCCGCCCGTCCACACCGCCCTTCACGACCTCGACCGTGACGGCGTGCCCGAACTGCTCATCGGCTGTTACGCGCCTGACAACAAGGTGAGGCTCCCGGACGGCGAGGACGACAGCCGGTGCTATTTGCATGCGATGAGCGCGAGCGGGCACCGTCTTTGGTCGCACGAGGTCGGCGGCATGTACATGCGTTGCTTTGTTTATCCTGCCCCGGCGGACCCAGGCGAATTCATCTACGCGCTCGTCGTCCGTTCCGAGGAGGCGCATCTGCAAAGCAAGGGCGAGCTGCCTGTTGAAAGCCGCGTGCTCAAGTTCGATCGAGCCGGCAACGAACTTGCCCGCTACGAGGTTCCCGTGGAACTGTCCGGTCTGGTCCTTGCCACGCTGACCGACAGGCGCGGCCTCGAGGTTTACGCCGGTGACAGCTCGGGCTTTCTGCATGTGCTGGATGCAGATCTCGGCCCGCGCCACCGGATGCCGATTACGGCGCGCACCCACGACTGGATCCAACTGCGGGCCGAGTTGGCCGGCGACCTCGATGGCGACGGACGGCCTGAATTGGTGCTCCAGTCCGCGCAGGTCCAGTTCGTCTCCGGCGCGGGTCTCGGAAAACCCGAAGGGCCACCCGCGGTCCGGCACTACCACGGGCATTCCCTTCACTTCTACAATGCCCGGCTCAAGCCCCGGACGGACTTCCTGCTGACCCCATTTGCCACGACTCCGCCCCTCGCGCGCGTCGAACTGTTGCCTCCCGAGCCCACTGGACGCCGCCGCCTGATCCTCCTGGGCCAGCAGGTCCAGATCCTCGAATTCGCACGGTGACAGGCGTGAGTTCGGGAGGAAGGGAAAACTAAAGAAGCGCGGGCGAAAGCGTGTTGGCGTGGCTATTGACACCGAAGATGAGGCCGCTGCTCGACGCCGATCCCAAGCTGGCGCTCACGCTGCACAATCTGCAATCGGAGTTCAACGAACATCAAGTGACTCGGCTCAGCCTGCCGGCGTTGCAGCGCTCGAGGCACCCCTGCGCCTGGCCTGGAGCCGCCGCCAGGCTGCAATTCGTCCGTTCATGACCGGCCCTGGCTCGGATGCTGACGTCAGGGCTGCCGGGTGGAACGCCGCGCGCGGTCAGTACTGCTGAGTCGCCTCGAACTCCTCGACGGGCCGCTGGAATTGATCGGCGATGACCTCCGTCTTGAACCGCGCGTCGCGGGCCTGGGTGGCTTTGGCCACGACACGCCACGAGGCCACGGCCTTCGGTTCGAGCGCGGCCAGCGGTTGCATCGTGACTGTCTGGCCTTGGGCCTGAGCCGGCGTGACACCGGACGCCTGGACGAACTCCTGCCCCTCGGCGAGGGTGCAGACGATCTTGAGTTGGGTGAGAGTGGCGGATCCCTGATTGGTCACCTGGATGTCATACGTGACGGAATTGCCCACCAGGATGGGATCTTCGAGATCGATCACCTCGACGAGGATCGCCGGGATGCCGCTGATGCGGGTGGCGCATTGCGTCTGCGCGGGCTGGGCGCAACCGCCGCGGGCCGACGCGTTGAACGAAAGCGAGCCCGGCTGGGCGAGCGTGAATGTCGCACAGGCCTTGCGCGAGGACTGCGGGGCGAAGTCCCGAAACTCCCAAACGACCCGGTCAGCCCTCTGCGCACCGCCTTCGGTCGCGCCGACGAATGCAGCGCCTTGGGGAATCAGCAATTCCAGGTTGGCCGTTGGTTCCGGGGCGTTGCCGGTGTTCGTGAGAGTCAAACAGACCTCGGCGGGGCGGCCGGCGAACACCTCGCGCGGGGCGTCGCAGACCAATCCGAGGGCCGGGGCGCCGACCGCGGCCACGGCCTGGGCTTCGAGGTTGCCTCCGTCAAAGGATGCGACCCGGACCGTGTTGGTGTAGGAGCCCGGGGCCGCCGCCACGACCTTGAACCGGTACTCCCGGCCTTCGGAGGGATCGAGGCTGCCGATTTCCCAGGCCAACGGGGTCTGATCCTCGGACAGTTTCAGGCCAGCCGGGAGCGTGTCGGCCACGCGAATCCGGGCGATCTCGCGTTTGCCGGTGTTGCGCACGACGATGCGGGTCTCGAACGGGGCGCAGACGGTGGCCTCGGTGAAGGTCTTGATCACCTCGAGGCCCGGATGCAATTCGCGTTCGAGACGCTCGACCCAGAAATTGCTGCAGTCCTTGGGGGTGACCACGCGGTAGCGCTGATCGTTCGAGATGAATTTGAACTCGTAGGCTTCGAATGGCTTCTTCCCGGCCCAGAGAACGTCTTTGAGAAGCACGGGCTGGCCCTTCTTGCGCGTGGACATGGCGGACAGCCGGGTGCCGGGCGGGATCCGCAGCGCGCGGATGTCGGCTGTGCCGGCGGCGCTGCGAAGATCCTCCTGATTTCCCTGCCAGTCCGATTGGGCGAGAATCGCCCCGATATCGGCCTGCAACTGAGGGTTCTGAAACAAGGCGCGGAGATCCTCGGGCGTCTTCAGCGGCGGGGCGAATCGCGTGTTCGGATTGCCCAGGTGCGTGGCCCGGTGCTGCTGCGCGTGGCTGGGGGCGCAGGCCCACCCGACGACACAAAGGATCAGGGCCAGGGTCAGAAGTGGCTTGAGTTTCATGGCAGCCGCAAAGCCTAGGTGAGACCGCGTCCGAAGACAAGACACAAGCGGATGGATTGAATTCGCTGGGCTGATCCGGCGCCTGTTGGTACGGTTCGCACGCATGACTCTCGGTCGCACCCTGTTCGCCGCATCGGTTGGATCCGCCTGGCTGGCCTTGGCCGCCGCCGAGCCTTGGCCCCAGTTCCGGGGACCGCGCGGGGATGGCACCTCCGCGTCGGTCGGACTGCCGATCGAGTGGAGCGAACAGCAGAACATCCGATGGAAGACGGCGACACACGGACGCGCGTGGTCATCGCCGGTCGTGTGGGGCGGGCAAGTCTGGGTGAGCACGGCGACCGAGGAAGGCGATCGGCTGTCCGCGGTCTGTCTCGATCTCGATTCCGGACGGATCATTCACGACGTGAAGCTGTTCGATGTCGAGGCCCCGCAATTCGCGCACCGGTTCAACACATACGCCTCGCCGACGCCCGTGATCGAGGAGGGCCGGGTGTACGTCACCTTCGGTTCGCCGGGAACCGCGTGCCTGGACACTGCGACCGGTCGCGTGCTGTGGGAGCGCCGCGATTTTGTGTGCAATCATTTCCGCGGCGCCGGATCCTCGCCCATTCTCGATGGCGACCTCTTGATCCAGAACTTCGACGGCAGCGATCACCAGTTCGTCGTCGCGTTGGACAAGCGGACCGGCCGGACCGCATGGCGACGCGACCGGTCGATCGACTTTCGGGATCTTGACACGACCGGCAAACCCGAGCTCGAAGGCGACCTGCGCAAGGCTTTCGGCACCTGTCACGCGGCGGTTCTCGACGGACGCGCAACGCTGCTCAGCCAGGGCGCGAAGGCCGTGTATGCGTACGATCCCGCAAGCGGCCAGGAGCTGTGGCGCGTCGAGGAGCGGACGAGCCACTCCGCCAGCACGCGGCCCGTGGTGGGCCTCGGACTGGTCTTTGTCGCCACCGGCTGGTCGAGCGGACAGGTCCTGGCGATCCGCCCCGGCAAGCCGGGCGAGGTCCTCGATGCGAATGCGGACGCCGAGGCCGGGATGGCTTTGCAGGTCCTCTGGAGAGCCAAGAGAAACGTGCCCAAGAAGCCGTCCCTTCTGCTGCTCGACGACCTGCTCTACGGGATCGACGACAACGGCGTCGCCACCTGTTGGGAAGCGCTGACCGGGAAGGTGCTCTGGAACGAGCGCGTGGGCGGCAATTACTCCGCGTCGTTGTTGGGCGCCGAGGGGCGCATCTATTGCTTCAGCGAAGAGGGCAAGACCACGGCGTTGGCGGCCGGACGCACATACCGGAAACTCGCGGAGAACCTCCTGGCCGACGGTTTCATGGCGTCGCCAGCGGTGGCGGGCAAGGCCCTCATCGTCCGGACCAAGACGGCGCTGTACCGGATCGAGTCGAGGCCGTGATGCCCGGACATCCGACCACGCGCAGCGGTGCCCCACTCTCTGTCAATTCCTTTTCTTTTTGGAGGAAGTCTCATGCCGCAAAGGCCGTCAATTGCTGCACAATTTGGTTGCGGCTTTTGCCACAGCCCGGATTTCTTGATCATCTTCCCGGTTGTGAGAAATCCGGGCTAGG
>CAYPUR010000021.1:23338-32755 GCA_964413865.1 uncultured Verrucomicrobiota bacterium | reverse complement strand
CGAGCGCGTGCATCGCATCCGGTTGCGGGTCGGCGCCATGAGCGGCGTTGTCCCGGACGCTCTGCGGTTCGCGTGCGACATGGTGTGCCAGGGGACTCCCGCCGAGGGGGCCGAGCTCGAGATCGAGGAGGTGCCGGCCACCTGCTGGTGCGCGCATTGCGCGGTTGAGTTTGCCACACCCGACTTTTTGGGCGAATGTCCCCACTGCCACGCCGTCAGCGCAGAGCTGCGCCGCGGCACGGAAATGGAATTGGCATCGATCGAGTTTTCCTAGCATGTGTCAAGAATGTGGATGCGGGATCGGGGGTGAGGTGAGAATCGGAGGCCGCCCGGCCTCCGCGGCCCACGGCCATTCGACTCACCATGGAGACGGGCACAGCCACCAGCACGAACAGGGGGGCGGGGCGCCGCACAGCCATGCGCATGACGATGCGGACGCAGTCGCGCCCGGGCGCCAGACAGTCGCCGTTCAGCGCGGCCTGCTCGAAAAGAACCAGCGCCTGGCCGAACGCAACCGCGGCTTCTTCCGCGCCAAGAAACTGCTGGTCCTCAACGTCCTTTCGTCCCCCGGCTCGGGCAAGACCACGCTGATCCAAAAGACCGCCACCCTCCTGGCGGCGCGCCTGCGTGTCGGCGTCATCGTCGGCGATCTCGCGACGGACAACGACGCCGCGCGCCTGCGCGAGGCCGGGATTCCCGTGGTGCAGGTCACCACCGGCACCGTGTGTCACCTCGAGGCGGAGATGATCGCCAAGGCCGCCGAGCGACTGGATCTGGATGCGCTCGATGTCCTCATCATCGAAAACGTGGGCAACCTCGTCTGCCCCGCCGCCTACGACCTGGGCGAAGATCTGCGCATCGTCCTCCTCTCCACAACCGAGGGAGAAGACAAGCCCCTCAAGTACCCGCCCATGTTCCACTCGGCGGATGTGGCGGTCATCACCAAGTCCGATCTCGCCGCAGCCGCCGGGTTCGACCGCGCCCAGGCCCTCGCAGCCCTCCATCGAATCGCCCACCATGCCCGAGTCTTCGAGCTCTCCGCGCGAACCGGCGATGGCATGTCCGCCTGGATCGAATACCTCGAACAGCAGCGTGCATCCGCGAAACGTTGACGGAGCCGCCCCCTCCTGAATCGCGGGCGCGTCCTCACTCCGCGGGCCGCACGGTCAGCCAAGGTTGATTGCAGTCCCGAACTGCAAGCGCGCTTCCATCCGTGTGCCGCGGCTCGAGGGCGAACCGGGCAAACTCAACCCGAGGCGGCGTCTCGCCGGCCGTCATCACCATGATCCGGAACGGGCCGTTGGACGGCTTGGCCGCCGCAGTGGCGGACAAGACCAAACGAACCCGATCGAGCCCCGCGGCGGCGTGCGCGGAGCCGGCCGTGACGCCGTCCGGCAGATCGATCGCGGAGACGCGCGCGACGATGTCTGAAGACGCGGGGCGCAGAACCCGCACGTCGCATACGCATGACCCGCCCGGCCTGAGCTGGAAGGCGTGGTCCTCGACAACGGCGCTGAAGTGGGCTTGAGGCTCCTCCACTTCGAGCTGAAAAGCGTAGGTCGTCCCGCCACGACCGTCCGCGTCCGTCACGGCCAGGAGATGTTCACCGTCGCCGGGCGCAATCCACACCAGATCCGCATCGGTTCCGGGAAGCGACTCGGCCAGCACGCCGCGATCCAGGTCCAGAACCCGCACAACGGGCGCCAGCGGGGACCCGATGCTGCCGGCTTTCGCCACAAAACGGAATTGTTCGTTCTGCTGGGCGCTGAAGCTGTAGTGAATCACCCGGCCTTCGGGCGAAATCACCCCGCGGGTCTGCCCCGGCATCGCAAGCGTCCGCGCACGTGTCATGGGACGGAAAGCAGTGACCCCCTCCGAGCTCGCGCTCGTCGCGCGCGATTGGGGAATCGGCACCAGCGGATCGTCCGTCACTTCGACGCGAAAAACCGCAGCATCGCCCAGGTAACTGCCGGCCAGCGCGGTGACTTCGAGCGAAAGAGGGCCGCCGGCCACGATCGGGCAACGAAGCTCGAAGTCGCGCCCCGCCGGGTCGAGCGTGGCCACAAGCGGCGTGCCGTCCTTCAAGAGAGCGAGACTCGCCTGCGCCGGCGAATCGAGCGGGCTGGCCTTGAATCGCGCTCGCACGACCCGATCCGCCCCGGCCTCGATCGGAAAGTCCAGCGGGGCATCCGCCGATTTTAGCTGGCCGTTGAACGTGACCGGGATCGCCGCTGGCGCCGCCGCGGCATGCTTCCGGTTGGCGGGCGACCGCGGGAAACGGGTGATTTCCGGATCGGCGCCCACCACAAAGAGCGCCGGCTTCGATCCGCCTTCGGACGTGTACACGCGAACCAAATGCCCTCCCGGAGCAACACCCGGATCGATCGCGACCTCAAACACCCCGTTGGTGAGACCGGGAGCGAACCGGATGCCCGGGTCATCGGTCCATACCCCGACCGGCCACGGATCGAGTTTGCCCCCGCCAATCACCTCGATTCGCGCCCCCTGCTGTCCGCCGGCGGGAAACAGATAATCGAGTTCAGGCGCTCCCGCGGCGGCGCGGGCCAGCGCCGCCAGCGTCAGCCACGCGCCAACAGCCAGCCTCCCGCGCCAACCGATCGAGGGCGCAGCGTGGCGGGGCGGATTGGAAGACGTCACGCCGCGACTCTAATCCTGGTGTTGCCCCCCGACAAGCTTGAGCGCCATGGGGTCACATCTTCATTTTTGACATTTGTCTGCTGACCGCGCCACCGCCGCCGCCGACCCAGCCCGCCGGTTCCCCACACATGTCAAAAATGAAGATGTGACCCCAAAAGAGAGTGCTTTGGCTTTGACAAGTGTTCGAGAGGCGGCATGATGGCGTACACGAACCGCGCTGAGGGGTCCGTGGCCGACGCGCCCAAGCCCCCTCGTCCCGGCCCTCTTCCATTCGATGGGATGGGGGTGTCCAGCGGGCGGGCAAGGGTGAGGGCGTCGCACATCCCACGGATTCTTCTGTATATGTCGATCAACCGTCAAAGAAAGGAGTCAGATACCATGAGCTGCAGTTCTTATCTCGAACGAAGTGGGTGGTTCGGTCGGATGGCCGGTCTGTGCGCAGCGCTGGTGCCGCTTGCGGCGGTTGCTCAGCTGGCCCCGAAGTGGGAGATCGCATGGACCGACCACACGCAGAATCCGGTGGATCTGAAGAGTCCCGGCTCCCGGGCCTACATGCCATGCGTGCTCTGGAATGCGTCGTGGCCTGCGGAGTCGCGGTTTCGGGCCTGGTACGACGCCGAGAGCATCAACGGCCTGGCATTGTCCACGAGTGCCGATGGCGTGGAGTGGAGTGCGGGGCGGACGCTTACGGGCTTGAACCTCGAGGGGGCATCGACCCAAGGGCGGCCGGTCGTGCTCTACAATTCGGACTGGGCCAAGCCGTATCGGCTTTATTACTACGGCAACCCGTACGGGATCTGGCATATCCGCGTGGCGGAGAGCGCGGACGGCGTTGCGTTCGAGAATGACCAGGTGGCCCTCGAGGGCGGACGGCTGGGAACCTATCCGGACGGCCACGCAGTCGTTCACATTCCAGGACGAACGCTCTATCCGGAGGATCCGGCGTGGGAGGAGCCGTTCCTGATGTATTTCATGGCGAGCGGCGGGATCGCCTACGCGACCTCGACGGACGGGTTCATCTTTTACGAGGCGCAGGATGATTTCTCCACGGAAGATGTGGACGAGGGACTCATTCGGATCCAGGGCCTCGAGGAAGGGGCGGCCTTCAGCGCGCAACCCACCCAGGTTCTGCGGATCGCCCAAAACGATTTTCGCATGTTCACGTTCCAGGCGAACACCGCCAACGAATACCTGGTGTCCGCCAACGGCCTGACCTGGGAGCTTGCGGAAAGCCCGATGTCGGTTGTGGGTGGACTGGGCGAGGCGGGGGCGTGGAATGATCAGCGCAACTATTACGCCAGCGCCGCTTACCTGGGAGAGGGCCGCTTCTGCCTGATGCGCGGCGGACGGGACAACGCGACAGGGCTATACCGCACGGGCGTGGCGTTCGGGCGGAGCGCCTTCTACGAGGCCAACGACTTCGGCAGGTGGGCCTTTCATTCGCCGTTCGACGATTACCAAGCAGAGGGCTGGACGACCTACACCAGCACCGGCAATGAGCCGGACGGGAACCTGACCATGATCGTGCAGAACACGGACGGGACCGTGTCCGTGCGCGACCGGAAGGAGAGCGGCAACTTCTATCTGGTGCACGACGCAGCATTCGTGGTGCCGTTCACGTTCGAGTTCCGGGGCCGTCTTGATGACGCAGCCGGCACCGGGGCAGATGCGGAGTACCCGAAGTACATGGTGGGCGCGTTCCAAACCGACGAACTGCACCCCGGAGGCGAGAGCTGGCAACCCGCCTTCGCCGCCACACGCTTCGGCGGTTGGGCACTGGCAAGCGATCCGGCGGCCGAAGCGGACAATCTTCGCTTCCAGACCTACACGGTGGTGTGCCGTTTCGACGAAGCCGCTCGGACGCAGTTGGCGATCGACGCCGGAAACAGCTCAGCCAACGTGGCGCTCTGCATCTTCGACGTGTATCTCAACCGCGATTTCAGCGCACCGAAGGTGACCTTCCACAACACGGGTTTCATGGGCTGGGCCGATGCGGTGGATGCGGATGGCCGGGTGGACATCGGGTTCCCAGGGTCGAGCGGGGGCCAGGTCACCCTGGACTGGATCCGCTGGGGCAACGGGGCGATTTTCGATCCGAATGACCCCGAGACCGCGGTTCGACCCGCGTTGAGCGTGTCGCGAGGGCCAGAGGGCATCACGCTGAGCTGGGCGCCCTCGGGAGGCCGCCTGGAAGCCACCGACCGCCTGGGCGGCTCGTGGACCGACTTGGGAACCGCCAACCCCGTGACGCTGGAAATGGCGGGAGCGTCTCGGTTCTTTCGGGTCCTCCGCTGACGTCCCGGACGGTCCGGCAACTCAGGGACCCGGCCTGAGTTGGACCGGGGCCCGCGCCCCCCCGCGAGCACGCGGGCGGGTCTGGCGGTCGGCGGCGGCGGCGGCGGCGGCGCGAGCAGCAGACAAATGTCAAACATGAAGATGTGACCCCGGAGAAACACCGGAGAAACAAACCACGGGCTGGAGCCGTCTGTTTACCGAATCCGTATGCTCAATACCCGATCTTTGTTATGGCGTCGAGCCTTCGGGCTTGCGATCGCCTCGACCCTTGCCATCTGCGCCGTCCAGGCCGCAACGCCTCCCTCAACCCCCAACATTGTCATCATCTTTTGCGACGACATGGGGTACGGCGACGTGGGGGTTTTCGGCGCCCGGGGGTATGCCACGCCGCACATTGACCGTCTGGCATCCGAGGGTATTCGGTTCACGCGCTTTTACGTCACCCAGGCGGTCTGCTCCGCTTCGAGGGCGGGCTTGTTGACCGGGTGCTATCCGAATCGGATCGGCATTGCCGGCGCGCTCGGGCCCGGTTCGCCGATCGGCATTCACCCGCGCGAGGTCACGCTGGGCGAACTGGTCAAGCCGCGCGGGTATGCGACCGCCGTTTTCGGCAAGTGGCACCTGGGTGATCACCGCCAGTTCCTGCCGATCCACCACGGCTTCGATGAGTACATGGGCCTGCCCTATTCGAACGACATGTGGCCCAACCACCCGGAGGCCAAGCCGGACACCTACCCGCCGCTGCCGCTGATCGAGGGCGACCAGGTGAGGGAAATCATGACCGACCAGACCCAACTCACCACGCGGTACACGGAGCGCGCCGTGCGGTTCATCGAACGGAGCAAGGACCGCCCCTTTCTGCTCTACCTGGCCCACAGCATGCCGCACGTCCCGTTGTTCGTCAGCGAGAAGCGCGAAGGCAAGACGACCGCAGGCCTCTACGGGGACGTGATCGCCGAGATCGACTGGTCCGTGGGGCGGATCCTTGATTCTTTAAAGCGCCATGGGCTCGACCAGCGGACGCTGGTCATCTTCACCTCCGACAACGGGCCCTGGCTCTCGTACGGCAACCACGCCGGATCCGCCGGGCCGCTCCGCGAAGGCAAGGGGACCTGCTGGGAAGGCGGAGTCCGTGTGCCCTTCGCCGCCCGCTGGCCCGGTCACATCCCGTCCGGGGCCGTTTGCGGCGAACCGGCGATGACGATCGATCTTTTCCCCACGATTGCGCGTTTGACCGGCGCTGATTTTCCCGCGCACCGGATTGACGGCCTGGACATTTGGCCGCTGTTGTCCGGCCAACCCAACGCGCAAACTCCGCACGAGGCCTTCTTCTTCTACTACGCCGGCGGCCAGCTTCAAGCGGTCACGAGTGGACCCTGGAAACTGCTTTTCCCGCACACCTATCGCACCCTGGCCGGGCAGCCGCCCGGGCGCGACGGCCAGCCCGCAAAATACGTTCAGCGCAAGATCGAGCGCCCCGAACTTTACAACCTCGACACAGACATCGGCGAGACGCGTGACGCCGCTTCGGAATATCCGGAGGTGGTCCGGCGCCTCGAAGCGCTGGCCGAACGGGCGCGCGCGGATCTGGGCGACGCGCTCGTCCAACGTGCCGGAGCCGGCGTGCGCGAACCCGGGCGCAGAGGGCCGGCATCAGGACGGTGACCCGGCCTGCGCCGGGTCCGTCGCGGGTGGCATGCCCCACGCGGCGCAGGGACAGGGCCTGGATGTGAGACTCCGCCAAGCTTCATGAAACATCCGGGTGAGGATTTGCGGAGCCGGCGGATCCTTCTGGGCGCCCCCCCTCTTTCCGACACCCCCTCTTTCCGTGATTGTCAACGCCGTTCGGATGTCCTTAAGTGGCGGGCGATATGGCCACCGTTGCCGAGCAGTTGCGCACCGCCCGTGAGGCCCGCCGCCTCTCGGTGCAGCAGGTTGCCGAAACCACCAAGATGCGTGCCGATCATGTCGAGGCCCTCGAAGAGGGGAACTACGACGTGTTCACTGCCCCCGTCTACATTCGGGGATTTGTGCGCACCTGCGCGAGGCTCTTGAAGGTCGACGAGGTTTCGATCCTCGAGACCCTCGATGCCGAGCTGGCGCAAACGGAGAAGTTCCGCGAACACCCGAGCCTGATCGGTCAGCAGAAAGGCCCGCTCGACGCCCTCATGCTGATCCTCTCCCGCATCCGGTGGCGCGTCGTGCTGCCCGCGCTGGGCGTCCTGCTGATCCTGGGGATCGTGCTGACGATCGTGCGCAGTATCGAGGAGCAACAGGCCCGCGATCCGCTGGCGGGCATCCAGCCCGGGCAATACCAGCCCGCACGATCCAATCTGGCCGAAACCCTCGCGCTCCCAAACCCGGGCGCCGCGCGGGCCCCGTCCGGCGCGCGATGAGCGGACATGGAAACCAGGCCCGCCCGCTCAAGGTCGGACTGATCTCGCTCGGCTGCGCCAAGAACCTGGTGGACGCCGAAATCATGCTCGGGGCGCTCCTGCGGGATGGATGCGAGATCACGAATGATCCCGCAGCTTCTGACGCCATCATCGTGAATACCTGCTCCTTCATCGCCGATGCCCAGGAAGAGAGCGTCGATGCCATCCTCGAATCCGCCCGGATCCGCGACGCTCTGCGGCCAAACCAGGCGCTCATCGTGTCCGGCTGCCTGCCGCAGCGGTTCCGGGACGATCTGCCCAAAGTGCTTCCAGAGGTGGATGCCTTCATGGGGATCGATCAAGTCGCGGCGGTGGCCCGCATCGTGCGACAAGCCGTGGCGCGTCGGACCGCGTGGGTGCAGAAGACCAAGGACGCCCCGGCGCCCGTTCTGACCGTCAGCCGACGTCCGGTCTTCATCCCCGATTGCGGCACGCCGCGATTCCGGCTCACCCCGCGCCATATGGCCTACGTGAAGATCGCGGAGGGCTGCAATCACGCCTGCGCTTTCTGCATCATCCCGCGGATGCGCGGGAACCACCGGAGCCGCCCGCAACACGACATCGTCGAGGAAGCCCGGCGTCTGTTGGCCGAGGGCGCGAAGGAACTGAACCTCATTTCCCAGGACTCGACCTATTACGGCCTGGATCTGCAGCCCAGGCCAAACGGCCGGACCCTGGGCGACCCCAAGCGGTTCGGCGAGGCAACCCGGGCGTTGCCGGCCCACGCCGCAACGATCTCTTCCCTGTTGCGCGCCCTGAACGATCTGCCGGGGGATTTCTGGATTCGGCTCCTCTACACCCACCCGGCCCACTGGACCGACGAGCTCATCGAGACGATCGCCCGGTGCCGCAAGGTCGCTCGCTACGCCGACATCCCCATCCAGCACATCCACCCGGTCATCCTCGAACAGATGCGGCGCAGGACACCGCCGCAGCACATCACCGGCCTGCTGCGCCGCATACGCGCCGGCATCCCGGGCATCGTCCTGCGAACGACGTTCATTGTCGGCTTCCCGGGCGAGACAGACGCCCATTTCAAGACTCTCATCGAGTTCATCCGCACAACGCGCTTCGAACGCATGGGGGTGTTCGCGTACTCGCAGGAGAAGGGCACGGCCGCGGGCCGGATGCCCAAGCAGGTGCCCGAGCCGATCCGGCAGCGGCGCCGCGATCAGGCCATGGCCGTCCAGAAAGAGATCGCGCGCGAACACGCAGCCTCCCAGATCGGCCGCCCTGTGCGTGTTCTCATCGAGGGGGCCCTGGACGAGGCCCGCCTCGACGCGGTCAGGGAGCTGCCCTGGAACAACAGCCTCGCCGGTGTTCGCGGACGCGCCAAGGCGTCGTGGATGCGGGGCGCTTGCGCGGTGGGGCGCACCGAGACAGACGCTCCCGAGATCGACGGCCGCGTGTACGTGGCGGGGCGTTTGCCGCCGGGCGAATTTGTGTCGGTGCGGATCCTGGATCACGCGGACTACGATCTTCTCGGGGAACCTGTTTATGAGTGACATGCAAACCGAATCGCAGCACGGCGGGACGCCGGCGGCGGCGGAGGGCGCCGGCGGCGCCTCGACACTCGCGGATCTGCGCCGGGAGATCGACGCGATCGACGAGCGGATCGTCGATTTGCTCGGACGCCGGCAAGCCCTGACCCAAAGCGCCGTCGCCATCAAGAAGGCCGCGGGCTTGCCGGTCTATCACCCGGCGCGCGAGGAGAACCTGATCTCCGAGCGGCGCGACCAGGCGAAAGAGGCCGGCCTCGATCCCAACCATGTCGAGGAACTCTATCGGTGCATCCTGCGGCAATCGCGCATGCGCCAGACGGTGCGCGCCGCCGCCACCGGCGTGCGGCCCGGTGCCCGGGTCCTGCTCGTCGGCGGACGGGGCCAGATGGGACATTACTTCGCGCGCTGGTTTGGCGAGGCGGGCTGCGAAACCCGGCTGCTGGACGTGGATGACTGGCCGCACGTCCGGGAACTGTGCTCGGAGATCGATCTGGCCCTGGTGGGCGTGCCGATCTCTCTCACAACGG
>CAYPUR010000021.1:825-23328 GCA_964413865.1 uncultured Verrucomicrobiota bacterium | reverse complement strand
GACTCGGTCCGCATCTGCCGCCCCGCTGCATTCTAGCGGACATCACAAGCATCAAGCGCGCCCCCGTCGAGGCCATGAAGACGGCGCATCCTGGACCGGTCATCGGCCTGCACCCCTTGTTCGGGCCATCGACATCGAGCATGGACCAGCAAATCATCGTGGCGACTCCCGGACGCGACGCGGACGGGTGCCAATGGCTGCTCGATCAACTGGCTGCCTGGGGCAACATCATCATGACCATCGCGGCCGAGGAGCACGACGCCGTGATGGACCTGGTCCAGGGGCTCCGGCATTTCGCCACGTTCGCTTTCGGACGATTTCTGGCGGCGCGCCAGGTCAACCTCGCCCGAACGCTCGAATTCTCCAGCCCGATCTACCGTTTGGAAATGGGAATGGTCGGGCGGCTGTTCGCCCAGGATCCCAGCCTGTACGCCGACATCATCCTCGCGTCGCCTCAACGGCGCGCCTTGCTCAGCGAGTTCATCGAGTCGGTCGGGGCCGCCCGGGACCTCATCGACAACGCCGACGCCGACCGGTTTTGCCGGGAGTTCCGGCAGATCAGCGAGTGGTTCGGCCCCTTCTGCGGTCAGGCTCTGCGCGAGAGCACGTTTCTGATTAACAAGCTGGTCGAACGTTTCTGAACCTGGTGTCCGACGGAAGACCTTGCCCTCCGCTCGAAAGCCGGCGCACGAACCGATGATCTGCGTTGACCGAACTTGGAAAGTCATCGTGAACCTGTCCACCTTCGCGGGTGAAATCTAGGCTGGGTCTCCCAATGGCGCCGCCGGCATGGGCGGTCCCGGCGGGGTGTTCTGGATGGACACGCGAGAAGTCTGCCACGCTGGCAACGGCACGACAAGTCAGGTCAGGCGATCGCAACCGCTTCAAGGCGGGCGCCACGTTCATTTGCGATTCCCTCGCATGGTGAGTCTTCGTCATTCAGTCATATTCGAATTGCGCGGTGGCTGTCGTGTCCGCGGACGCGCTCAGGCGCAGCCAGTAGGCGCCAAATGCGTCAGGGAACTTGTGCTGGGCCGTGGCACGCGGTTTCACTTTGATCGCCGCCACCTCGCTCCATGTCCCGGTGCCCGCGAAGTCGGCCTCGATGGTGAAGGTCACCGTGCGTTGACCGCGGTGGGAGAGTGTCAGGCGCTTCTGGTCGTAGCCGGTGGCCAGATAGGCATCGCTGGGCCGGCCCGCCACGACCTCGGTGTCGAGCCACGGGCCGCCGCGTCCACGGGGTTTGCCGAATTGCCAGAGGTCGTCCACCGCCCCGACCCACAGCGCGCACCGGCCATCGTCACTGCGGATGATGCGGTCGCCGCCAGCATGGTCGACGATGCCGCTCAGGACCAGCAACCCGCGGTAGCTGGCGAAGTCGTGGATGCGGCGATTGTGCGTGGTCACGGGGCGAATCCTGATGAAGCCGCCGGCATTCTGGGCGGGCAATTCGTAGAAAGTGCCGCCGACGTTGAGCAGGTTGCGTTCGGTGACAACTTCCCGACAGAGTCGCTCGAATCCAAGCGGGCCGGGTTGATCGAGGGCAGGATCGCCCTTGGGCAGCCGCCAGCGCTGGCCGTTGTCATCGACATACAGGCACGACGCGGCGTCCGCGGTGATGAGCGGGGGGGCGATGGCGACCGCCTTCGCGGTCCACCTCACGCCCTCCGGATCGTTGGCGCGCCGCAGTCTCAAATCGCCGTCCAGATCGTAACCGCCCAATTCGGCGTCGCGGTTGCGCGCGACGAAGCGCAGCGTCTTGTGGTCGGCCCCTCGCACGTGAAGCACGCCGCCAATGGCGCGCGGCTCGTTCGGCGTGGCAATGCCATCGAAGATGGGACTGGATTTCGCCATGCGTTTGTCTTCGGCCCGGTAGTGAAAGAATGCAGTCACGCCCGGGGCATCGTCCTTCGGCATGAGACGAATCCACGCCCCCGTTTCGTGCCTGGGAAACTCGATCCACACAGGGTCGCGGGCCGGAACGGTCACCTCGCGCAGCGTCTTCCACCGTCCATCGCCTCTGGCGTCCACTTCCAAGGTAAAGCCGGCCCGGCTTGCTCCCGCCTGGGCAAGGTGCAACGAGCGCTTGGCGAAGCCGGAGAACAGGAACGGCTCGCTGACCACGCCCGCCTGCAAGTCGTCGTTCAGCCAGACTGCACCACGCCCGAGCGAGGGGCCGAAGCCATCCAATCGCGCCGGTTGGACGAACCAGAGATTGGACTGCGATCTGCCCGGGCCGGCCAGATCGCCCTTGAGCCGGTCCTTGTTTAGAAACTCACTCTGCGCGGTGTCGTCGCAACCGAAGACCAAGCGGTCGTTCCAGCGGCAGAAATCCCCGATGACCTTCAGACAGGTGGAGCGGGGCGCGATTCCGGCCGAGCTGGCGGCCGAGAAGGTTCGGGGAAACCGCCAGAAACTGCCGTGCATGGTCATCAGCAGCGCGTCCTCGCCAATGTCCCGGATGCGCGGCCATTCGGTGTTCCAACCGTGCGCGCCGTCGTAGCAGTGCGACGCCTTGGGCAGCCGGTAGGCCTGCCATTGGCCGCGATCGAGCACCATGAGAATCAACGAGCGATGGTCCCAGCCGATGCTCCAGACAGGATCAGTCGCGGGGTTGGCATTTCCGTAGATGCCACCCGGCCCGGTGACATCGGTGAACTGATTGCGCCGTATCATCGTCCACGCGTCCGCTGTGCCGTCCCACTGGGCGAGAACGCCGGAGGGCACATCCGGCCGCCGCTGCGCTGGAGCGCCGTGTTCGCCGTTGTTCGCATACACCAGCAAGCCCTGTCCGGAATAGAAGCCCTTGCCGTGATACCCGGGGAGACGGGCGAAACGCGCCTGCTTCTTGGGCATGTCTTGCCAGCGGGAGTTCGGGTCGAGCTGTTCATCGCCCCACAACTCCGTTACGGCCAGCGTCCTCACGTCCACTTCATAGATGCCTTCTTCCATGGACGCGCAATACACCTTGGCCGCCGGGTCGGTCAGATGTCGTGCGTTGCCCGTCGGTCGCCCGAACATGTTCGTGTAGGGGATCACGCGCACCGAGCAATCGGGGCCGATGGCATACGGCCCGATGAACAGTTGCCGCGACTCTCGGTGGATCATGCGGTTTGCGGGCGTGCCGCCGATGCTCTCGGGACGGGTGATCTGTTCCAGGCTGGACGTGATCTCGTAGAGCTTGTCGGATGACCCCAGCGGCTTGTGCGGCGCATAAGTGACAGCCCAAAGCCGATCCGCCCAGGGCACCACGGCGCCCGTGCCGCATTCGGCCTCGTTGTTGAACATGGCGAGATGCGGGTAGATGCCCGAAACGCTGCGGTGCTGCGCGGAGGCAACCAGCGCGGCACAGGCGGCGGCGAGGAGAGACAACAATCGACTCATTGTGACGATTCCCTTCCTAGCCCGGATTTCTCATTGCCGGGAAGATGACAACGAAATCCGGGCTGTGGCAAGACCGCGCCGGCACAGGGGAAAACCAGGGTCTGGTCGAGCGGGAACACGGAGTCGCAAACCGACACCCCGTTGCCTTCGCCCCTCCCTCCAACGCGGCGCGGTTTTGCTTGGCCAGCGCGCTCCCCGCTCCGCTCGTAGTGACGTTGTCAAGAAGACAAGACGCGTGGCCCTGGGCGGGACAACGGTGATTGGGTGGTTCTCGCGTTCGGTCCCCAACCAGACGCACCGGTAATGGCGGAGCCGAGCATCGTCAGCAGCAGAACGGACTTTAGATTCACATTTGGATTTGACGGAAACGAGCGGTTGAAGCTCCCGCATCTGACCCCACCAGCACCCGCAAGGCATCGACGATCCAGATCCTCCCCTCCGTGTCCTGGCCGCAGTATTCCTCCCACTGTCGGCGCACCTGTTGGCGCTCCACCTCGGAGACCTCCCCGAACGTGGTCTTCTGGGTCTCCGGTTCCTTCCGGGACGCGAAGTGCGCGTCATCAACGCAGTCCAAGTGGAAGCGCTCGGGCTACTGCAACGCATCCAGGCAGTCCACCGGCAGCGTGGCCCCGCTGAGACCGGTCACCACCAGGGCATGGAAACCGCCGTCGATGCGTTCGCGCTCGAGGACAACCACGGAAGCCGACGCCGGACCAGCCAGGTCGATCTCGCCCAGAGGAACGCCATCGAGCTTCACGCCGACACGCCCGAACTCGGGCCCCCTCGGGAGCCAGAGGCGAAAGCCGCTGCCGCGGAAGTTCCACTTGACCCGCTCGAGCGGGCTCTTGCAGAGCGCCCCGGTCCCGAAGCGCCACCGCGGGCCGCCGGTCATCTCGTAGGCGCCCTCGACCACGCGCCACCGGTCCCTGGTGAGTTCGAGGGCACGATGGCGTGTCCAGCAGAGCCGGTGCGGACGTCCGTCGGCGCGTCCCTCCGCACCCAGAGGCATCCGGCAGGCCCACGCCAGGCGAGCCGTGCCGGAGCGCAGGACGACCTCGGCTTCCAGGGCGAAAGAGTCGTAGGCAGCGCGGGTGAGGCTGACGGTGCGCCCGCCGTGCGCCGTAATGGTGAATCCGGACTCCCGCAACGGCTGCGACCACGGACGCGACGCGCTCCCGATGGTTCCGACGCCGCCCTCGGCGTGACGGGACGGGTAGAGCACGGGCATCGTGCCGTCGGTGTCGATGCGCGCGGCCAGCGTTTGGCCCCAAATTCCGCAGGCCTCGTGAGGCACGTGCTCGGCGTGCCACACGGACCCGTGCTGCCAGAGCTCCCAGGCCTCGGGATCGAGCGCCCGCTCGATGGGTGCGCGGAAGATGGCTTGGAAGTTCCGGTTGAGCCCGACCGACGTGCGCGGGTCGTAGACGTAACCGCCGTGGGCGAATGCCGGAAAGGCCTCGATGGGCGACGGGTAATAGCGATCGCCTTCGAGGTCGGCGATGATCACCGGTTTGGACCAGGTCCCAAGCGGGTTTGTCGCCGTGAGGGCGATCTCGCCCCAGGCGTAGTGCGGGCCGGAGTCCAAGTCAGAAATCACAAGCCAATCGTGGGCGCGGCGCACCAGCGAACTGGCATAAACCCGGCGATAGCGGGAGCCGGGTCCGGCCAGCCTCTGCCACTCCGATGTCCGGAGGATCGGGCGCGGGCTTCGGTGGAACGGGCCCTCGGGCTTCTCGGCCCACGCGTAGGCCATGCCGCTGTCGGCCCCACCGCTGGGAGCGGAGGCATTGGCCCAGGTGGTGTTGGAGGTGCACCAGTCATAGCACATGTGATAGCGGCCATCGTGAAACTCAACGCACACGTCGGGCGCGATCGACGCAGGGTGCGCGTCGCCTTCGAAGCGGAAGCCGGAATCGTCGAAAACGGGTCCAACCAGTTCCCAGGTCTGACCGCGATCAACCGAGCGAAAGACCTTGCAGTGCGTCGGCTCACCCTCGGGCACGAGCGCGTAGCCCTCGTGGTAGAAGCCGACGTAGGCGTACCAGCGAGCGGACACCGGATCGACAAGCAGCGACACGTTCACGGGCCACTTGAACGGCGCGGCTCCCTTGACGAAGGGGTTGCCGGGCGCCCGCCGGAACGAATCGAAGGAAGGGTCGCCCAGGATCGGGTGACGCAGCCAGGCGTCGGCGTTTGCGGCCTGCGCGAAGTCGATCGCGGCCGTTCGGGTCGCCGGTTGTTCCCACAGCGGCGGCCACCGCGGCACGACAACGCCCGTCTTGCTTCCCGCGCCTGTCGCTGGCAACGCGGCCGCCGCGCAGACCGCGGCAGCCAGGATGCCAACCCAAGTGCGCCTGCCCAGACCAGGCCAGGACATCATCTTCATGCAGAACCCCTGTGCTTCCCCGCGTGTTTTTCCCGTGCAGATCGGCTGATCTCGTCGCGAGCGTAGTGCTCGTGCCGCGGTGTTTCAAGCAGAGCCGCCGCTCGAAGCCGGCGCCGGCATCAGTGCCCGACACCTGGCTGTCTGGCTGGAGGCTTCATGATCGAGCGCGCCGATCTGTGTTCCGTCCTGAATCGGTGAGGGGTTCCACACAGATTCGAGGCGGAAGGGCGATCCGATCTGGATGCATGAGAATGCGCTTTGGAAGTTCATGGACCAGAAGCGATACGGGGCGTCTGGTGGCATTGTGAACCCATGGACCTGTTTGGCCTTGGCGTCCTGGCGTGAGGTCACGGCCTGTGTCGAGCAGACGGCCGCAACCCACCTCCGCGTTGCGTTGGATTCGTGTCATTCGTGTCATTCGTGGTTCATTTCCGGCTTGTTCGTCGACCACGGATTACACGGATTTCACGGATGGGCGAGGCACCCGGATTACGGGCCAAAGAGGGCGAACCAGTGGAACCGATTTCCCGGCATCGTGATGCAGTGGGAGCCGGGAGCCTGCGTTTTTCGGGCCTTGCGCTGGCAGCCTGACAGCCGTTCCCGTCTGCCGCTGGGACGGTCAGAGGTGGCGGAGGGCGCGGCGTCTGATCACTCGAAAGACATCCGCGCCGGGGAAGTCATCTCACCGCAGAAACGCTATTGGTATTGTAGGCCACCTCGTACTCCTGCTTGAGGCGGTCGAAGAAATCCGGCAGGCGCTTCTGAACCTCCTGTCCGATCAGGGCGTTGCGGATTTCGGCTTCGGCCTGCTCGAAGGGCACCTTGCCGGCAGGCGTGCGTTCGAGCACTTTGGCGACGTAATAGCCGGCGCGGGTGGTGATGATGTCGCTGAGTTGTCCGATCGGGAGGGAAAAGAGGGCGACCCTGAGTTCAGGGTAGGCGATCGCTTCCCGCACGGTGGTGTATTCGCCGCCGTTCTTTTCGATATCCGGATCTTCCGAGACCTCCCGGGCCACTTTGGTGAACTCCTCGCCCGCTTGCAGCCGCTGAATAGCTTTCATGACCCGCTCGCGCTGCGCCGCCTTATCCTGATCGGACAGCTCTTCCCGGGTGAAGCGATCGATGGTGTAGACGAGCAGGGCCTGGACGCGGACGGTATCCGGGCGATCGAGGCGGGCGAAGTTGATCTTTTTGAGTTGGGCGAGGCGCTTGAGACCTTCGGCATAGGCCAGGGCGTTGGCACCTTCCTCCTTTTCGATTCGCGCCACGAGTGCGGTCAGATCGCGCACCTGGAGGTCGACGCCCTGCTCGTAGAAGTCGCGCACATGTTCATCAGGCACAGCCACCGCGGTTTTGACCTCGCGGTCGATGATCGTTTCGACCAGAGCCTGCTGGTAGGCCCGCGTCTCGAAGAGCTCGGGCTTGACTCCCGTGGCAATCAGTTGGCGGCGGTAAGCGTCTTCGGAGCGGGCCTTGGACTTGGTCTCGGCGATGAACTTGTCGGCCAGTTCCCTGGCCCGGGCCCGGTCGGCGTCGGTGGCGCGCTTCTCGGCAATGCGGATCATCACAAGGCGCTCGAGCATCTGGGCGGCAAGCGATGCGCGCTGGTCTTCGGGAATGGGCTGGCCACGCGTCGAGGCCAGAGTCGCTCGCAGGCCCGTGACCATTTCGTCCACCTCGCTCTGGCGGACCTCGAAGCCCTTGCCGCGAGCCAGGACGGGATCTCCGAACAGGTCGGCCAGGCGCGAGTCGGACGCCCGGATGTCGGCGGCGAGCAACGCGAGCCCGGCCAGCCCGAGGCGGACGGTTCGGACGAGGCGCCGCGAGATGCGGGGCGAAAAGTGAGGGGTGCGATTCATCAAGAAGGCTAGAGCTTGATGACCCGGATGTTCGAGATGTCCGGATCGAGCCGGAATTCATCAAGCACGGCGGCCGGCGGAACGGTGTCGAGATTCAGAACGGTCAGGGCCTGGCCGCCGACCTCCTCCCGGTGGAGGCTCATGCTGGCGATGTTGATATTGTGGCGCCCGAGGATGGTTCCGACGTAGCCGACAATGCCGGGACGGTCGGTGTTATTCATCAGGACCAGCACGCCTTCAGGGATGATCTCGACCGTCTGGCTGCCCAGGCGGACGATGCGCGGCAGATGAAGGGCGCTGAAGAGGGTCCCGCCGGCGGAGACCTTGCCGCCTTCCGAGAAGGCCGCCACATGCAGCCACTCGAGGTAATCGGTCTGCTCGGTCGACTTGACCTCTTCGACTTGCAGCCCCAGGCCGACGGCGAGGGTGCGGACGTTGACCTGGTTGACGTCCTTCCCGCCGGCAAACGAGAGAAAGCCCTTGAGCACGGCGCGCGTGATCGGATCGGTCGGCACCTCGTTGGCCTGACCGCCGTAAGTGATGACGAGGCGATGGTTGCGTTTGACACCCAGTTGGGCAACCAGCCGCCCCAGCTTCTCGCCCAGCATGAGATAGGGCTTCACCTGGTTGTAGGTGGCTGCGTCCAGACTGGGCAGATTCACCGCGTTGCGCACAGTGCCGTGCAAAAGATATTCGGTCACGGCCTCCGCAACCTCGATGCCGACATTGTCCTGGGCCTCGTCGGTGCTCGCGCCCAGGTGGGGCGTCATGATCACTTGGGGCAGGGTCCGCAGCGCAGAGTCCTTGGGCAGAGGCTCGGTCTCGTACACGTCCAGGGCCGCGCCGGCCACCTGGCCGCTTTCGAGCGCAACCCGCAGATCGGCCTCTTTGATGATGCCGCCGCGGGCGCAATTGAGGACGCGCACGCCGCGTTTCATGCGGGCGAAGGCCTCGGCATCGACCATCCCGCGCGTCTCCTCACTCATCGGCATGTGCACGGTGAGAAAATCGACCTGCGGATAGAGATCGAAGACGTTCTCGACCACCTCGACCTGGAGCGCCTTGGCGCGGGAGAGCGTGAGGTAGGGGTCATAGGCGATGACGCGCATGCCGAACGCGATGGCGCGGCGGGCGACTTCGCTGCCGATGCGGCCCAGGCCGAGGATGCCGAGCGTCTTGGTGTACAGTTCGGTTCCCTGAAAGCTTTTGCGGTTCCATTGGCCGGCGGCCATCGACACGTGGGCCTGCGGAATGCGCCGTGCCAGGGCCATCAGCATGGAGAAGGTCAGCTCCGCCGTCGAGATGGTGTTTCCGCCGGGTGTGTTCATCACCACCACACCCCGCTGCGTGGCGGTCTCGACATCCACGTTGTCCACGCCGACTCCGGCGCGGCCCACGACCTTGAGCCGGGGCGCCGCCTCGAGAACGGCCCGCGTCACCTTGGTTTCCGAACGGACCACCAGGGCGACCGCGTCCGCCACAACGGGGATCAACTCGGCTTCGGGGAGCCGCTTCTCGAGCACCTGGACCTTGAACTCGGCACGCTGTTGGAGCAAGGCCACCCCTTTCGGTGACACCGGATCACAGATAATAACCTTCATTTTGACTCAGTCTTTTTTGCCGCACGCAACAAGATGCGCACTGTACCAAACGATTTTCATTGGTCAAATCCTCTGTCCGATTCGCCGTCCGCCGCGGTGCATCTGGTTGTTGTCGGTGTTCTGTCCCCTGCGCGGCGCAAGGACAGACATTGAACCCGCATAGCAGTCCTCTTGCGAAGTCTGACCGCCCTGTGCACTGACCGGGCATCGATAGGCATGCGGGTTAGCCCGCCATCCCGTCGCTCCCGTGCAGGGCGAGGCTCGCATCGAGCCTCTGGCGGGGCGTCAGGCCGCTCTCCAAATGCAGCCGTTCCAACACGGCCCGACCGAGCGCGAAGAGAATCCGGTCGCGAATCTCATCGGGGGGCGCGGTGCCGTCGAGCCGGACCACATACGGTTTGCGGATCGAGAGGTAGATGTCGCGCGATCGCGTGAGGGTGGCGAGGGTCTCGAACTCGTTCGCTGCGCCGTCCCGGTGACCGATGCGGGCCAACCCGGCCGCCGGGTCGATATCGAGCAAGACCAGGAGATGCGGCTCGATGGCGATGGCCTCATTGCTGCGGAGGAGGTCATCGGGGTTGAATCCCCGGGCCCCCTGGTAGGCGACTGTCGAGAAATAATAGCGGTCGGTAATGACGATCCTGCCCGCGTCGAGGCTGGGGCGGATCAACTCGGCCACGTGCTGCTTGCGGTCCTCGATGAAGGCCTTCAACTCATCGGCGGGCGACAGGCGGCCTTTGGCGGCGGACTCGCGCAGCAATTGGCCCCAAGGCCCGCGCGTGGGCTCGCGTGTCAGGACGACATCGAGCCCGCGCGCCAGGAGCACGGCGGCGACGGCCTTGGCCTGGACGCTCTTGCCGGCACCGTCGATGCCCTCGATCGCCAGAAGGAAACCGCCGGGGATGATTCGCTTCATCGTCGGCGCAGGTCCATCTTGCCAAGCATTTGCTCGACGTATTTCCCCACGAGGTCGGCTTCGAGGTTGAGGGCGTCTCCGACCTTCTTCTCGCGCAGGTTGGTGACTTCGTGCGTGTGGGGGATGATCCAGACGCGAAACTCGCGTTTGCGCACGGCCGCCACGGTCAGGCTGATGCCGTCCAGCGCGATTGACCCTTTGAACACGAGATACCGCATCACCTCGGGCGGCGCCTGGACATCGAGCACCCAGTCCTGGCCGGCCCGCTCCCATTTGCGAATCCGGCCCACGCCGTCGATGTGCCCCGTCACGAAGTGCCCGCCAAGCCGGCTGTCGGCGCGCAGCGACCGCTCGAGGTTGACCAGGGAACCGGGGCGCAGGTATTGCAGGTTGGTGCGCTGCCAGGTCTCCTGCAGCAGGTCGAACCGCGCAGAGGTGCGGGCGCCGCGCCCCGCCAGTTTGACCACCGTCAGGCAACACCCGTTGACGGCCAGACTGTCGCCCACCTTCATGCCCCGCGCGCAAAGGCCGGGGCGCACCGTCAACTCGATCGCCTTGTCGGCCGGGCGAATCCCCACAACGACGCCGGTTTCCTCGACAATACCTGTAAACATAGACAGGCAGACCATGTTGAGCGGGCCGTCCGGATTCAAGCGAATAAGCCGTCCGGTCAGAGGACGGCCGGAGTCTGTCGTTGAATTTCGCCGTTCTGCGGCTAGTCTCATGGCAGTTCGTGAAACAACGCACGGCGTCGGAGGAACCTCTCCGCAGCTCGAATTCTATGAGTGAAACAAACATCGGCTTGGATCGACCGAAGCAACCGCGCCGCCTTATGCGCTGGGCCGGCGCACTCGGGGCAGCTCTCGTGGTGCTGCTCGTGGCCCTGTATTTTCTGGCGACTAGCGAACCGTTTGTCAAAGGCGTGGTTCTGCCAAAGGTTGGCGCCGCTCTGGGCGCGGAGATCGCCGCGGACGGCGTTTCGATCCGTCCTTTCTCGGAGGTGATTCTGCGCGGGCTAAAAGTCCAGCCCCGAGGCGAGGAGCCGGTTCTCGCCGTCGCCGAGCTGCGCGCGCGCTACAACCTCGTCTCGATTCTCCGGGGCCTGATCAAGGTCGATGAAATCGCGCTCGTCCAGCCGGTCGTGCGGGTGACAATCCGTCCCGACGGAACGTCGAATCTGGACGCGTTGACCGGGAGGAGCCGCACGCCCGAGCCCGCGTCGGCGCCGGCCAAACCCGGGACACCGCTGAAGGTGGATGTCAGGATGATTTCGATCGACGATGGCACCGTCCATTTCACCCAGACCAACAAGAACGGGAGCACAACGTCGGCCGAGCTGGCCGAACTCAATGCCAAGGCCTCGGGCATTCGGAATGGGAGCGCGGCCAAACTCGGCCTCGACGGGCGCATTCAGCTTGCGCAGCGCACGGGCACGAACCAGGCGGAGGTCGCAGGCACGCTCAGGAGCGCATTCGGCATCGATGTCGGCTCCGACCTGGTGCCCGGGCAGATCACAGGGAACGCGGACCTGGCTGTCACTCGAGCCACCGGGGCGTTCGCCGATGCGGCCGATCTGCAGGGGCGATTGTCGGCAGACCTTAATCTGAGCGAAATCAAGCAACTCGCCATCGCCTTCACCAAGGGCGGCGCCGCTCTGGGAACCGCGAGCGTGAGCGGGCCGTTCGACCTGCTCAAGCGGGAAGGCAAGCTCAAAGTGAAGGTCACCGGCATCGGGAGCGAGCTTCTGAGCCTCGTCGGAGGGCGTTTCGGCATCTCGTTCGGCGGAACGAAGCTGGCGGCGGACTACGACATCGAGTTGAAGGACCACGCCCGATTCGTGAGCACCACCGGCTCGATCACCGGCGACAGCTTCAGCGTTGAGCGGGCGGGTCTGAGGACGCCGACAGTCGATTTCAAACTTGGTTGCGACGCGACCCTGGACCTGCCTCGAACCAACGCCACGATCCGCGCGTTCGGCTTGGACGCCACACAATCGGGCCGTGCGTTGCTGACAGGCAAGCTGACAAAGGAGATGCTTCTCGACTGGAGCCAGGGGGCACAGGGAGCCGCCGAGTCCGCGTTCAGGTTGAACGTGACGGAGCTGAACCTGGCCGACTGGAAGCCGTTCGTGGGGGACTCCGTCGATTCCGGCATGGTCAACGGCCAGCTCGACATCAGCGTTCAGAAGGCCGGGCGCCTGGTGTCGTTTGACCTGGGTTCGAAGCTCGTGGGACTGACCGGCCGGCTGGGCAGCAACCGCCTGGATCAGGCTGATCTGACCGTCGGCCTGCGCGGTCAACTGACCGAGTTCGACCGGGTGGATCTCCCGGCGCTGGCTCTGGACCTGTCCCAGCGCGGTCAGGCGGTGTCCGCGCTCAAAGGGTCTGGCGGCTACGTGAGCTCGACGTCCGACGCCAGCTTCCAGGCCGAGCTGACGGCTTCACTCGTCCCGCTGTCCGAATTGCTGGGCCGGTCGGACGTGTCGCTCACCGCCGGCACCGCAACGTTCAACGGGAAGGTCTCACAGAGAAACCTCGCGCCCGGTGGAACCAGCCATCCGAATCTTGATCAGAGCCTGGTCGGGAAACTCGAGATCATTGGCCTGAGCGGACTCCTCGCGTCCAACCGCCTCGAACGTTTCGACATCTCGAGCGATCTCGATGCGTCGTTGAAAGGCAACCTCGCCGAAATCCGCAAGTGCGTCGGCAGCATCCGACAGGCGGACAATCCCGCGGGCACCTTCAATCTCACGGGGCGCTACGGCCTCACCAACGGCAGCGGGCAGATCGGGCTCGAGTTTGTGGGCCTGAATCAGAACGCGCTTCGGCCGTTTTTGGCCGAGGCGCTCGGCGGCAAGACGCTCGCGTCGGTGGCGGTGAACGGTCAACTCGACGGGGGCTACGATCCGGCCGGGGATTCGCGCATCCAGGCCGGCGTGCAGGTCACCAACCTCGTGGTCAACATCCCGGGCAGCGCGCTGGGGTCCACACCGCTCGAAGCGCAGCTTACACTCGACACGGCGGTGCGCACCAACGCCGCGGAGATACGCGAGTTGCTGCTCACCCTCACGCCGACATCCCGGGCCGCCAATCGCGTCCAGGCCACCGGGCGGGTCGATTTCACCCAAACCAACGCGGCCACAGGCAACATCACAATCGCGGCCGACGCGCTCGACGCCACCCGCTACTACGACATTCTCTTCGAGCAGAGGGCGCCTTCCGCATCGGGCGGGTCCGCCGGCGGATTGCCCGGCTCTTCGGGCGCCCCGGACCAGGATCTGGAAGCGATGACCCTGCCGCTGCGCAATTTCATCGTGGACGCCAATGTTCGGCGTTTCTATCTGCGCGAAGTCGAGATCACGAACTTCGTGGCGCGCGCGAGGCTGGACGGGCGGGCGATCGAGGTGAAACCGTTCGATTTGGCGCTCAACGGCGGGCCGGTCAGCGCGACCGCAGTTGTGGATCTGGGGGTGCCGGGATACAAATACGACGTCGGGTTTAAGGGAACCAACATTCCCGTGGCGCCGCTGGTGAATAGTTTCCTGCCGGAGCAGAAGGGCCAATTCAGCGGCACCGGCGCTGGCTTCGCGCAGTTCCAGGGCGCTGGAACCACGGAAGCGGGTCTGGCGAAGAACCTTTCCGGTCAGTTCGAACTCACGACAACCAACCTCAACCTGGCCATCGCGAGTGTGGACAATCCGATGCTCAAGGCGCTCGTCAATGTGGTGGTCGGCATCCCTGACTTCATCCGCAATCCCTCGAGCGGTGTCGCAGCGCTCGTGGGCCAACTGACAGGCGCGGCCCGCCAGGGCGGCGGGTTCGTGGACGAGATGACCCAGGCCCCGATCGACCAGATCATCGTCAAGGGCACCGCCGGCAACGGGCGTTTGGAGGTGCAGCAGGGGTACGTCCAGAGCCGCGCTTTCCACGCAAACGCCGCAGGCGCCATCGCGCTCAGAGCCCCACTCACAAACTCGACGATGCGTCTGCCCGTTCAGATCGCGCTCCGCCGAACACTGGCGGACAGAGTCGGATTGGCCGGTGACACGCCCACCAACGTGCCCTTCGCCAAACTGCCCGATTTCGTCACCATGAAGGGCACCGTGGGCGCACCGGAACCGGACATCAGCCGGACCGCCCTCCTGGCGATGGCCGCCAAAGCCGGCGCGGGGATTCTCGACCGGACCGGTTCGGCCAAGGTCGACCAGGCCGCCGGCATCCTGGGCGCGGTCGGCAACCTGATCGGCGGCGGCGAAAGCGCCGCATCAGGGACAAACGCGCCCGCCGCGGGCCAAAGCGGCGCCAATCTCCTCGGAACGCTCAACACACTCCTGGGCGGCGGCGCTCAAGGCGCAAGCGCTGCCGGGACGAACACAACCACAACCAATGCGCCGGCGGCGCCCCCACGCGACCCGCTGGGCAACGTGTTGGATCTGCTGCGCAAGAGGCAGGATTAGTTGAGCGCCATGCCCCGGCGGACGTACGTCGGGGTGTCCAGGTCTTCCCCGCGATAGACGGTCGGCTCGCTCTTGGCGAACCGGCCCTTGGACACCACTTCGAGTGGCAGCAACTCCTGGCGCATCCCGACCGATTTGCGGCGGCGACGCCCCCCGGCGCGGTCCTGCCGGGCGAGAATCTGCTCAGCCTGTTCCGGCGTCAGACGCGGCGGTGGCGGGACGTACCGGGGAGCAGGACGCTCGTCCGCCACACCTCGCACCGCATCGAGGCGTTCTTCCCCCGATATGGGAAACTCGGCGGCGGGCGGTTCGGGGTCGGCCGTTGCCGCGGACGATTCGATCGCGCGCTCCGAATCGGGAGCGGGGGTGGTCCGCTTGGTCGCAATCACGGTGACGCCGATGCGATCGCCCAGCGAGGGATCGATGGCGGCGCCCACGATCACCTGCGCGTGCTCGCACACGCGATTGATCTGTTCCATAACCACGTTCACCTCTTTCAATGCCAGATCGGCGCCGCCCGCCAGGCTGACCAGGACGGCGTCGGCTTCGGCGAGGAGACGCCCCTGATCGAGCAGAGGACTCGACAGGAGGCGCTCGACCACTTCGCGCGAGCGCGCTTCGCCCATGGACTCGGCGGTGGCGAAGGAACTCTCCGCCTGCCGCCCCCGCACCACGCGGCAGAGATCCGCGAAATCCACGTTGATCAGGCCCTCCCGGGTGATCAGGCGCCACACGCCGGCCAAGCCCTGGCAGAGGATGTCATTGGCAATGCGGAAGGTTTCGACCAGCGTCGTTTTGTCGTCGACCAGTTTGGACACCTTCTGGTTCGGCAGGCAGATGACGGCGTCGGCCGCCGTCTTGAGCTGGCGCAGGGCCAGTTGAGCCTGGTGCTGCCTGCGCTGCCCCTCGAACTCGAACGGCAAAACGACCAACCCCAGCACCAACGCCCCCTTTTCCCGAGCCACGCGCGCCACCACCGGCGCCCCGCCCGACCCGGTGCCGCCGCCCAACCCCGCCACCACGACAACGAGATCCGTCCCCGCACACAACTCGTTCAGCACCTGGGTCTCCGCCTCCGCCGCCGCACGCGCCACGTCGGGGTCGCCGCCCGCGCCCAGTCCGCGCGTCAACGCCGACCCGAGGAGAATCTTCTGGGCGAGCGGACTCGCCCCCAGGAGCCGGGCGTCGGTGTGGACTCCGGCAAAAGCCAGGCCGTCCAGTCCGGCGCGGCTCATGTGATCGAGCGCCTGAAGGCCGGCGCCGCCGACGCCGATCACTTTGATGTTCGGCGCGGGCTTCGGCTTCGGGTGTCGTGCGGCGGCTGAAGTTTCGATTGTCATGGGTTGTTGCGAAACGGTTGACGAGGCGGCTGGCTGCAAACCGGATGCCCCCTCGGGATCAGGAGTCGGTCCACATCTGGGTCAAAGCGCTCTTGAGCCGGCTCGTCCAGGGCCGCCTGCCGGAGCCCTGTCCGTGCTGAAACGAGCCGAACTTCGCCAGGCCGATGCCCGTTGCGAACTCGGGTTGATCAAGCGTGGCCACCAGGCCGCTGATCGTCTTGGTGCGCCCAATGGCCACAGGCAACCCGAAGACGCGCTCGCCCAGCTTCTGAATGTCCGGCGCGCGCGAGCCGCCCCCGCACAGGAACACACCCGCGCGCAGGCTGTCGAGCAAACCCGCGCGTTCGATCTCAGCCGCGATGATCTCGAAAATCTCCTCGAACCGGGCCGACATGATCCGGCGCAAGTGCTCGAGGTTGATCGAGCGTTCGGGCAGGCCGAAATCATTGGGCAATTCAACAGTCCGCCCCCGCACGCCCATGTCGACCAGCGCCGAGCCATGCTCGATTTTCAATGCCTCCGCCCGGCTCATCGAAATCTTGAGGCCGTACGCCAGGTCGTTGGTCACATGGTCGCCTCCGACCGCCAGGACGCCGGTGTGCTTGATGATGCCGTCGGCATAGACGGCGTACTCGGTGACACCCGCGCCGAGATCGATCACCAGGGCGCCCAACTCCTTGTCCTGGGGCGTCAAAACGGCAAGCGACGAGGCGATGCCGTTGAACACAATATCCTCGACCTCCAATTGAAGGCCCTTGACGGCCCGGATCGGGTTTTGGAGGCGGTTGGTGATGCCGTGGATCACGTGGACATCGACCTCGATCTGAGCGCCCACCATGCCGACCGGGTTCAGCACGCCATCCTGACTGTCGACAATGAAGTGGTGGCGCACCACGTGGACCGTGTGGCGGTCCGCCGGCAGGTTGATGGCCTTGGCGTTCTTGATCACGTCCCGCACGTCGTCCTCAGCAATGTCGCGGTCGACTGACGGGATCGTGTGGCGCCCCCGGTTGTTGAAACTTCGGATGTGGCTGCCCGTGACGCCAAGGTAGACACTCCGGATCTCCACATCGGCCATCTGCTCCGCCTCCGCGATCGCATAGCGCACATCCTCGACCACCGCGGTGGCGTCGACGATCTCCCCTTTGCGCGTCCCGCGGGAGCGGGCCTGCCCCAGGCCGACAATGCTCAAGGCGCCTTCAGGGCTGACGTCGCCGACGACAGCGCAAACCTTGCTGGTTCCGATCTCGAGCCCGACGATGAGATGCGTGGAATTGTTAAACATGCTTGCGACGCAAACGCGGCAGTTTCTCGGCGCGCGGCTTGAGCGGCGGCACTGCGCTCGACTCGAACCACAACACCGGACAGTTGTTGGTGACGGCAAGATCCAGAAAAGCCACCGCTTTGTCCAACCGCTGGCCCGCCTGGCGCACCAACCGCCAGCGTTCGAGGCCGGACACCACCCGATCATACGCCAGCGTGATCTCCGCCCCCCCGGCGGTCGTCACCCGCAAAACATCGGGCGAAGAAATGTCAATCACCGCCAAACCAACCTCCTGGGCAAGCGGCGACGGCTCGAACGCGGCAAGCAGTTCGAGAACGGCCTGCACAGGACGAGTCTGAAGGGCCGCGCCCGGGCGCAGATCGGCGTTGTTCAACCCCCGGAGAATGGGCAGGGCGTCGAATGCCCGAACCACCGCGGGACTCGACGGGAGCGTCGGCAAGGGCGGCATGATCACCCCTGCGCGGTCCAGATAGAAGACCGCGGGCACCACGCCGGCGTCGCCTTCGGGCTGAATGGCCTGAATCCGCAGGACCGGCTCACGTTCCTCGACGTGGATCCGGAGAACATGGGGCAGAACGCGCTCGACCGACACCGATTCCACCTGGGCAATCAGCTCGATCTCACGACGCACCTGGGTCATGTCAATCAACAGCAGATTGTCGCCCTCCCGAATCCCGGCCAGTTGGCGAATCTCTTCCGGCTTGAGCCAGATCCCGTCCGTGGCGATCTCCAGGCTCGTCAGAGCGAACAGGCCGCTGTCCATCAGACGCTGGCGCGCCCACTGCCACCCGCGCTGCCCCAGCACGGCTGCCACAACCGCCAACATCGCCACGAACAGCGCGAACACGACCCGGTGCCGGCGCGCCTGTCGCACCGGTCGAACACGCATCTTCACGTCGAGCACCGACCCGCGCCCGGCGCGGCGGTTCTTTGGCTTGCCCCAGAGTCCCATAGGCCTTTCAAGGAGTGGATCTGCACACCCCAGGCGCGCGCCTGAGGGCCAGATCGACCATCTTCTGGCACAGGCCCGGAAAACTGTAGCCCACAGCCGCCGCGGCCCGAGGCAACAAACTCAGTTCCGTCATCCCCGGCAGCGTGTTCACCTCCAGGACGACCGGATGCCCCGTCGCCGGCACCATCACGTCAACCCGCGCGTAATCCCGTCCGCCAATCGCCCGGAACGCCCCAAACGCCGCCGCCCGAATCCGTTCGCCCGTCGGCGAATCGACCCGTGCCGGCAGAAAGCAGTCGGTCGCCCCCTGGGTGTACTTGTTGCGGTAGTCGAGCGGACCCTGCTTCGGGCAGACCTCGATGATGGGCAAAACCTCGTCGTCCAGAATGCCGACGGTCACCTCGCGCCCCGCGATGCGCTCTTCCATCAGAACCCTGCGGTCGTACCGGAACGAATCCGCCAGCGCCGGCCCCAGACCGTCCAGAGACTCGACGAACTGCAGCCCCACACTTGAACCCTGGCACACCGGCTTCAAAACAACTGGCGGCTCCCACCCGGACGGCCAGATCGCATCCGGCGTGTCGAGGACCGTGTATCGCGGGGTTGGCACACCGGCGGCCACACAACGCTCCTTGGCAAGAATCTTGTCAAACGCCAGCCGGCTGGCTTGGGCATCGCTCCCCGTATACGGGACGCCCAGCGCCTCCAACCGCCTCTGCACCGTGCCGTCTTCGCCGTACGTCCCGTGCAGCACAAGAAACACCACTTCCGTCTTCTGCGGCAACTGCCACCCGTCGTCGCCCGGATCCAATTCCTCGACGGTGTGGCCCAGCCCGCGCAAGGCGTCGACGACGGCCCGGCCGGACCGCAGCGAAACCTCGCGCTCGGCCGATGGCCCTCCCAGCATCACAGTGATCTTCAATGGCATACGGTCTGCCGGCCGCAGGCCGGCTCTCGGCTAATCCTCTCCGACGATTTTGACTTCGGTTTCAAGCGCGATCCCCCGCTCGCTCCGCGCGCGCTGGCGGATCCGCTCGATCAACACGAGAATGTCCCGGGCGGTCGCGCCCCCGGCATTCACAATGAAATTCCCGTGGATGGGCGAGACCTGCGCCCCTCCCACGCACTCGCCCTTGAATCCCAGATCCTCGATCAGTTTTCCGGCGGCGATCGACGCCGGATTCTTGAACACACACCCGGCGCTGGGCTGCCGCGGCTGCGTCTCCAACCGCCGCCGCCTGTAACCCTCGCTCCGGCTCTGAATCGACTCGAGATCCGAGGGCGCTCCGCGCAGGACAGCCGACAGCGCAATATGGTCCGCAAAGAACGGACAGTCGCGATACCCGGCCGAGAGATCGGGCGTTCCGATCTCGAGCACATTCCCCCGGTGATCCATGACTCGCACACGCTCGACGATCTCGAAAAGCCACCTTCCATTGGCCCCGGCATTCATCCGCAACGCCCCTCCCAGACTGCCGGGAATGCCTTCGAGAAACTCGAATCCGCCGAGGTTCCGTCGCCGTGCCGCCATCGCCACCGCCTTGAGCGGAGCCCCCGCCCCGGCAGACACCCGCGCGCCATCGCAAGCGATCGCGCTGAACGCCGGCTGCGCAAGACCGATGACCACGCCCCGATACCCGCCATCCCGGACCAGCAGGTTCGATCCGCGCCCCAACACAAGCCAATCCACTCGCCGCGCCCGGCAAAACGCCAGAATCGCGGCCAAATCCCGCTCCTGAGCCGGCTCGACATACAGATCCGCCACCCCCCCAACCCGCAACGTCGTGCGCCGCGCGAGGGGTTCATCGAGCCGAATGACCGCCCCGCCAGACATCCGGACCGCAAGCTCCGACGCGAAAGACGCGTCAAGCCGCCCCAAGCCTCCGTGCGCAGCCCGCGGCTCGGCAACGGGGCCGGGGGCGAACCGTGACTCTTCGGGGTGTGGCGCCAGCGTGCTCATAGCGAAGTGTTCGAGTCCGCCGTTCTCAATCCCACCACGGGCGCAGACGCGTCGGACCGGGCGCCCGGCGCCGCGGACGCCTGCAGAGCATCGGGCAAAGCGAGGAAGATCGCCTCCGCAATCCGCTCCGCTGCGTCGGGCCGATGCCATCGCGCCAAAGCCGCGCTCATCGCCTGCCGGGTCGAGTCGCTGCGCACGAGTTCGCGGATCTGCCAGAGCAACCGGTCGGGCGCCGCCTCGTGCTGGAGTTGGAGACGCGCTGCGCCGGAAGCGGCCAGGGCACGGGCGTTGTGAAACTGATGGTTGTCGGCGGCGGACGGATAGGGAATCAGCACCGACGGCAGCCGCAGGGCGGCGAACTCGGCAAGGGCCGACGCTCCCGCGCGCGAAATCGCCGCGGTCGCCGCCCCCAACGCCAGCTCCATTCTCGTCAGGAATGGCTCGACCACGGAGCGCCGCTGCTGGGCGGCGTAGGCTTGCCGCACGGCTTCGAGGTCGTGGGGGCCCGTCAGGTGGACGAATTGGAGCTCGGGCTCGGTCAGCGCCAAAGCGGGCAGCAGACGAACCACCGCCTGGTTGATCGCGCGTGCCCCCTGGCTTCCCCCGACAACCAACAGAACAGGACAATCCGGTCTCAACCCGAGGCTTTGGCGGCAGGCGGCAGGATCGACGCCGAGCAAAACCTGCCGCACCGGCATGCCGGTGACCAGAATGTTCCGGTGCCGCAAGCGTGCGGCGGCCTCGGTGTAGTTGACAAAGGCCCGGTCGACCACCCGAGCCAGCCAGCGGTTGGCGCGGCCCGGAATGGCGTTGGCCTCGTGAAGATAGGTCGCCGCCCCCATGCGCCGCCCAACCAGGATCGGCGCCGCACTGGTGAATCCGCCCATCGCCAGCACGGCCGAGGGCGGACGGCTGCGAAACAGGGCGCGCGATTGTGCAAGCGATCGCGCGAATCCGCGCAAAAAGCGCCCCCATCCTCCCTTTTCCAGGCCGACCGCTTCGAGTGGGGCCACCTCGCTTCCACCGGCCGCACCCAGCGCGTTCCGGTCCACCTCCTTCGTCGAAGTCAGCAGGAGAACGTCGGCCCCCCGCGATTGCAGCGCCTCGGCGACCGCCAATCCCGGGAAGATGTGTCCGCCCGTGCCGCCACACGCGATGGCGATCCGCGGCCGGCAGCGGTTCGTCTCGATGTGTGGTGAGGCCATGGGTGGAATGTCTCTCGACTAAGCCGTTTGCGGTTGTCCGAGGTCTTCCAAACGCGGATCGGGCGCCACCCGGCACTCATTGGCCCGGGCCACGCTCACCAGAATGCCGGTGCAAAGAAGCACGATGGCCAGATTCGAACCGCCGAAGCTGATGAATGGAAGAGCCAGGCCCTTGTTCGGCAGGACCGAGGACACCACCCCGAGGTTGATGAATGCCTGCAGACCGATCAGAAAACTGATCCCCGTGGCCAACAACCGGCCAAACGGGTCGCTGGCCTGGCGGGCGATGCTGACACCGCTCAGGAAATAGAGCAGGAAGAGCACAATCACAACCAGGGACCCGACGTATCCGAACTCTTCTCCAATGATGGCAAAGATGAAATCGGTCTGCTCCTCCGGAATCGGGTCCTTCTGCATGCTCGCGTTCAGACCCACACCGGTCACACCGCCGCGCCCCAGGGCGAGTTTGGCCTGCCACGCCTGAAAACCAACCCCCTGCCGCGTGGTGTCGGGATTGAGCCAGGCGTGCACCCGGTCAATCCGCACAGAATTAAAGGCCAGGAAGGCGCAGAGAGCCACCATCCCGAAAAGCACAGGCACCGCCAGGTGCGTCATGCGCGCTCCGGCAACCACCAGGACCACCACGGACGTCGCCCCCAGCAGAATCGCCGTTCCCCAGTCCGGCTCCACAAAGATCAAACCCGTGACCAGGCCGATCAACATGCCCGGCACAACGACGCCGTACCAGAAAGAGCGCATCACCCGTTCGTTCAGGGCCCCGTAGTGCGCCAAGGCCACCAGCAGCGCCAGCTTGGCAAACTCCGAAGGCTGAAACTGGACCGGACCCAAGCGGCACCAGCGGCGCGCGGCTTTGACCTCGACGCCCGCAGCCATAACAAAGACAAGCAACCCGACCGCCACCAGCAGCAAGACCCAACTCCAGGCGCGCAGCCGGCGGTGATGGATCTGGGCCAACATGAACGCACCCCCCACCCCAAGCCCCGCCGCCACGATTTGACGCGACAGGTAAGTCAAGCTGGCGTTGGGCGGGCTGATGCTGAAGAGCGTCAACATCCCCAACGACAGCAGGGCCAGCGCGGACGCCACCAGAATCGTCGCGGAAAGCCTCATCACAGAATCGATTTCATTCTTTGCCCAC